>CAILBQ010000770.1 GCA_903832475.1 uncultured Acidobacteriota bacterium
ACCAACTGGCCTTCATCTTCGGCACCTTTGCGGAGGCACATCAGAACTACAACGCCTTGCAAGCCCAGTTGCAGGGACGTTTCAACCATGGGATGTCGTATCAACTCAGCTATACCTGGTCACGCTGCATGACCAACTCGCAGGGATTCTTCGGCGAAGGCGGCCAGTCGTCAGCGCCGAGTGCCTGGTGGCAGAACAGCTATAACCCTGAGGGTGAGACAGGAGCCTGCTATTACAACGTCAAGGGGGACTTCACCGGCTACTTCATCTATGACCTGCCCTTCGGACGCGGCAAGCAATTCGGCTCCAATATGAGCAGGGCCGCCGATCTTGCGGTCGGCGGGTGGAGGCTGGGCGTGATTCCCACCTTCCGCGGCGGCTTCCCGCTCACGCTCAGCTCAAACAGTGACCACTCCGGCACCAACTCCTTCCAGAACCGTCCAGATTGCGTAGCGCCACCCCATGTGCTGCACAAGCAGACGATTGGGAATGGTTTGTTCGGGTATCGCTGGTTTGATCCCAACTCGTACGCCGAACCCAAAGACGGTTACTTTGGCAACTGCAGCGTGAGCTCGGTCTACGGCCCGGGTGAGCAGAACATCGACGCGAATCTGGCCAAGACCTTCCATGTCACTGAGAGGCAGAATCTCGAATTTCGCGCCGAGTTCATCAATGCTTTAAACCATGTGATCCTCGACGCGCCAAACAACGGCGGTATCAACTCAGCGGATCCAAACGCTGGCACGATCGGCCAAATCAATAGTTCCGAAGGCGCGCGCCAGATTCAGTTCGCGCTTAAGTACAACTTCTAGCCGGCGATTATCGTCGGCTGGATCCTAACCCTCCCCAATTCGGCGTCGGGCTGCAAGCAAGCCAAATGGTTTGAGGCCCGGCGCCATTTGTCGTACAGATCGGAAACGAACCCCGCGCTGCCAGCTCTGGCCAGCCGAAGATAGTCAATCGTCCGACGACTGCGCTATCGTCAAGGCATCGGCAAAGGCGCACTCAAGCCCTGGAGTTCCCGACGGACCATGAGAAATCGAGATCTCGTCGCCTTCCTGAAACCGATTCCCAATCAATTCAGCAAGGACGATTCTGTTGAGTTCATCGATGTCACGGGGCAAGTCACCGATATTCGGTGTGATCCGTATCGCATCTCCATCCGCCTCAATGTTCCTGCCGGGCTTTACTCAGGCCGATTCGAAACCACCGACCGCGCCTTCGACATGTCCACCGCCATGATTGACATGGTGCGCGTTCCCGACGGTAAGCGCGTACCTGTGGGTCCGTGGGATCTCGACCACATTCACAACGTTATGGCCGTTCCCATGATCCGCACCTTCGTCAACCGCAAGCTGAAGGGCGGTCTGTGGTTCGCAATGCCTGGCCCGGTGGAAATCGCGGCTGGCCGTCTCGCCGCCGAGTTCGGCTTTGAGGCCCGTGAGGGCGATAACGAACTTGTTCTTGAACTGATCGAGCGCGATCGCGATCGCATGAACTTCGGACGCATCGCATGGTTTGAGCTTCGCCAGGACGATCGCCGCCTTCTTGCTCTCGAACCCGACACCGCCGCACATCCCCGCATCTTTCTTACGTCAAATCAAGCGAAACCCGTGCACCACCGCTGGCAGGGAACCGCGGCCTTTAGTGCCCTCGAAGCAAAGCTGCGCAACGAAGATCTGGTCTTCCTCACCGACAACAGCCAGGGCACGCTGGAGCTTGCCAGCATCGTCTTCGCCCTCACCGGAGATGCAGAGATCGGCGCGCGCGCCAAGGCCCGCATTATGGAGCTGGCTCATGCCAGCACCTGGAGCGGCCGTCCCGATCCGCTGCTGATGGGCGGCGACAACGATCGCGTCATCGGCATGCGGCTCTACCAAACCGCCCTCGCCTGGGATTACATGCAGCCGCTCTTCACTCAAGAAGACCGCAGCGCCATACTCCGTAAGGTCGAAGAGTATCTGCAGAAGATCTACGACTTCACCCTGCTACAGCGAGCTTACATGGGCTATCCCACCATCGATCCGCATTCGCTTGGGGCATGGAACGGCGCGGCCATCGCCTGCATGTCTTTTTACGAAGATCTGCCCATCGCTCGACATGCCCTGCCGCTTTTTCATGGCCTCTTCACGGACAGCCTTAAGCTCTTCCCCGCCAGCGGCAAGGCGGCGTGGGCCACCTATTTTCCTTTCCATCTCGTCCTGTATCTTGCGGCGGCCCACACCTTCGCCGGCATACGGCCGGAGCTCTCATCGAGCCCTTTCCTCGACAATCTCGGTCAGGCACTCTTGGCCTGCTTTGAAGTACCTAACAGCCAGGAACTTCAACGCGGCCTGCGAACCCGCGAGCATCGCTTCCTCACAGCCTTCCTCTGCCGCTTCCATCCCACGCCCGGCGTCGAATCCATCTACCGCGCATTCTTGGAGCGGGAACAAAAGGCCGCAGACGACGTGATGCTGGGCATCTTCGATCTGCTTTATGCGCCGGAAATGCCCGGCGAAATCGCTCCGTTTCCAGACCGTCCGCTCTTCGCGAAAGATGTGGGCGACATCATCGCGACCGCCCGCGGCGAGCAAACTATCGCCGTATCCATCAGCGGCGGACCCAAGGCCGGCCGTGACGCAATCTTCACCCTCATGCCGCACAACCGTGAATTTTCTCCGTCGCTCGGCGCGCTCGACGTCGCCATCGACGGAACGCCGGTGCTATGCAACATCAACATGGGTCTGTACGGGCAAAACAGCGCCCTCACCAACACCATGTGTTTCGAAGACGGCGGCGCCATCACCAACGGCCAGTATCTGAATGGCGCAATCCCTCCCGAGAGCTGCGCTGTGATTCGCCGCTGCCTTGTTGGCCAGCGTTATCTCTACGCCCACATCGTCATCACCCACGCGCTTGATCCAAAACTCAACGTGCGCCAGGCCGACCGCATCTTCCTCTTCGACCGCGAAACCGGCGTCATCCTCCTCTCCGACGCATTCCACGCAGAACACGCGATCCGCTTCGCCACTCATCTTCATTGTTCCGGCTCGGTGCATGAGTTGGGAAACGGTCAGTATCGCCTCACCGGCGGCCAAGCCAATCTCATCGCCGGCATCAAGAGCGGCAGCAAAGGATTGAAGGACGAAGAGAAGGGACAAGTCTTCGTTCAGATTCTTGCCGCCAATCCATCCTCACGCGTCGTCATCGAAGAGCCTACCTGGGTTCCGGGCTACATCTACGGCCTCAACAACACCGGCCTCGAAGACATCCGCGACGCGCGCTTTCCTCGCTATCGACGCTGGCGGCTCGAAGTCCCAGCCCCCGTCGCGCATGCTTCTTTTCTTATCGCCCTCAGCCCGCACAGCGGTCAGGTGACCTGCGTTGACAACGCAATCCATCTGTCTCACGGCGGCGTGATTCATTTGCATCCCGGTGAGCACATCGCACTTGAGGTCGAGTGCGAATGCGAGTGCCTCATGGTTGATGAAACCACGCATCGCATCAGTGCTATGGGGTTGCGATCGCTGCGCCACGGCGCCAGCCACTTCAACTTTCTCTCACCCGTCGACGTCGAATACGATACGCAATCAGAACTCGGAACCATCTACGCCCAGGGAACAGCACAGCCCCAAAGCAACACGGGCTTCGCATTCGGTATGTTCGCTCCTATCGGCGATGAAGCCTGGAAAACCCAAAACAACTTCCGCGCCAACTTCACACAAATCCATGACAAGCACCCACAAGTTGAGGAGCACGCATGAGCAGTGACAATGCAATCGAAGTAGCCGTCCTCGGCGCCGGCCAGATGGGCGGCCATGTCATCGAACATCTCGCTGACAGTCCCCTGGTGCGCGCCATTACGGTGTACGATCGCCATCCCGAGCGCATGGAAGACTTGAAACAGCGATGCGGCGTGAAGACTGCGGAGAGCCTCGAGCAAGTGCTCAGCGATCCAGCAATCCGGCTGGTCTTCATTACCGCCTCCAACAATGCCCACAAGGAACTGTCCATCGCCGCTCTCCAGGCGGGCAAAGCCGTCATGTGCGAGAAGCCTATGGCCACCACCCTGGCTAACGCTGAGGCCATGGTTGAAGCCGCTGAAACGACCGGCGGCTTTCTCCAGATCGGCTTCGAGCTCCGCTACTCCCATCTCTACACTAAAGTGAAGGACTGGATCGACGAAGGCCGGCTGGGACGAGTCCTGAACACGCAGTGCACCTATACCACCAGCGCCTGGGGCAGACACGATGCATGGCGCACGCAGTCGAAATCCAGCGGCGGCATGTTCGGTGAAAAGCTCAGTCACTATGTCGACCTGCCTCGCTGGTGGATTGGCGACCAGGTCGAAGAGGTTTACGCCGTGTGCGCTCCGAACGTCATTCCCTATTACGAAGTCCACGACAATTATCACTGCACCTATCGCTTCACCAATGGAGCCGTCAGCCATCTCACCTTCATGATGGGTCCGGCCGCCACATTTCGAGGAGATCCCCTTCAGAACGCCGTTTCTCAGCAAGCCGGCGATGGACACGCGTTGCGTTACATGATCTACGGAGAAAGAGGCGCCGCCGAGACCGACGTATTCCCACGCTCCATCAAACGATGGGAGTTTGGTGAGAACGACTACGGCCAGACCAGCGAATGGGTGCAAACAGAAACATGGGAGCCCGAGCGCGATTTCAGCTACTTCCACAACACCCATGATCAGGCGCTCGATATCGTCCGTCGCGTCGTTAAGGGCGAACCGCCCAAGACCAACCCGCGCGATGCTCTCGAGACCACCCGCCTTTGCTTTGCGGCCGAGCTTTCTGTCAAAGAGAAAAGACCGGTTCGTCTTGCCGAACTCAACTCGCACCAACCCCAGCTTCCGTCCAGCGATCAAAGGAAGGACTCATGAGCGAGGGGTCCATCGGTCCGTCCGTACCCTCGGTTGGACAAGCTGTCCTGGAGTCGCCAAGTACGGCCGACGCCAACCTCGCTGCCTTCTACGCAGACCGCAAACTCATGTGGCGCAATGTGCGCTGGATTAACTTCGGCCATTTCGGCACAGCCATCTCCATGACCATCGTCGAGCCGCTGATGAACCTCCGCCTCAAGGCCATCGGGGTCAGCGATTCAAGCGTTGGGCTCCTTACGTCTGCCAATCTCTGGGCCGTAAGCTTTCTGGTCATGTACTTCTCATGGAAGAGCGACCACTGCACCAGCCCACTCGGCCGCCGCACACCCTTCGTACTCATTTCTCTTCCGTTCATCACTACCGCACTCATTTGCTTTCCGCATTTTCGTGAAAAGTGGATCCTCATCGGCTTCATGGTCGTGTACTACTTCTTCAATGACATGAAGGCCTCGACGTATCCGCTGCTGTCTATCGACTGCGTCTCAAAAGAAGTGCTGGCCCGCGTATCCGGCTTAGTCACCATCGTCATCAGTCTGGCCGGCTTCCTTTCATCGCGCCTGGGCGCAAAGATGGCAGATGTGAATCAGCCGCGCGTATTTCTCATCGCAGCCACCATCATGACCACGGCAACTTTGATTGCTCTGTGGAGAATTAAAGAGCCGCCGATCTACCACCCCGCTACTCGAAGCTTCAATATACTCGCGCCCATCAAGGTCGCCTGTCAGGACAAGCGCATCCTTGTGCTGATGCTCGCCGTGGCGTTGCTCAATGCCTTTTACATGATCTTCAATACCTGGGTGTGGTTTTATGCCAAGACCAAACTGGGCCTGACCATCGGCGAAACAGGCGTCGCCATGTCCTATGGACTCATTCTGAGAATGTGCGTCTCCTACCCCGCGGGCTGGCTGATCGACCGCTTCGGAAGCTATATAGCCCTGAGCATTGAATGGGTCCTCATGCTCACGCTCGCAGTGAGTTCCATTTACGTGACCAATGCAAATGGCTTGATCCTGCTCGCCGTCATCTTCTCGCTCCTGATGCCGCTTCAGGTTGCTGGCGATGCCATTCTCTGGAAGACCATGGACAAGGCCGACACCGGCTCTTTCACTTCGACCGTCGCGCTCATTCGCAACTTCTGCACCGGAACGGTGATCGCATTCTCCGGCTTTCTAATCAAATGGACGGGAAGTTACGTGGTGGCCTTTTGGTTTGGTTTTGCACTAAGCTCGATTGCGTTGATCGTATTCTTTATCTACCGGCAC
>CAILBQ010000771.1 GCA_903832475.1 uncultured Acidobacteriota bacterium
TGCACACCATCATGGAGCGGGTGCTGGAAGAGATCAGCTTCCTGGCTCCAGATCTGGCGCGTGTGGCGAAGGACGCGGATCATGCCGACTCGCTGGCGAAGATGATCAAGGATGAGTCGACGACACCGCTGCCGTATCTAGAGCGCGAGACGCAGATAGGAACGGAGAAGGTCTTCCAGATCACGCCGGAGTATGTGCGAAGCATGGTGGCGAGCATCGTAAAGGATCAGGATCTGAGCCGGTATATCCTTTAGGCTGATTGCTCTTCCGGCTGCTGGAGTTTTTGGAAAAGGCTGGCGACGTCGACCTGGTTCCAGCCATTCAGGATGCGGCCGTTGGCAACTTCAACCGTCGAATGACCGTGCAGATCGACCTTTTTGCCGCTGGCGGGGAAGCCAAGATGGTCGCCGGTGTGGGTCATGGTGGCGACCCAGGCCGCGGAGGCGCGATTGCCGTCTTCCTTGATCTCGCCGAGTTCTACGTGGAGGTCGGGAAAGGCGCCGCAGAAGGCATGGTAGGTCTTCTTGTATTCCTCGATGCCAATGGCCGAGTTGTCGTCAGGGAAGCCGTAGCACAGGCCTCCCGGCGTGAAGAGTTCGTCGATCGCTGCTTCTCTTTTTTGATTCCACACCTCGTCAAACCATCGCTTCAGGACTTGCTTGGTAGCTTCGCTCATGAGGTTTCCTCGGGCGATCAGCATAGCATTCGGCTAACTTCCTGCAAAGTTCATTCTGCAAACAGAGTTACTCCTTCTTTGGGCTTGCGGGAGCGGCTTTGCGCTGGCTCATGGCCTTGCGCAGTTCTTTTTCGTCGGCGTCGTTCCAGTACTTGCAGCCGAGGCGGAGGAAGACCGAGGTGTAGGGGATGGTCATCGTCGTTTTGAGGATGAGGACGTGGAAGGTCTTGCCGGAGTCGCCGAGCATCTTGATGAGCTGTTCGTGAGGCAGCGATGTGACCGGGTGAGCGCCGAGGATTTCGGGCAAGCTCTTGCGGTAGTCGGTGACGCCGGGCGCTTTCTGTTCCGGAACGTAAGGAAGTTCGGCGTCCATGAAGACGTCGGGGGCGACGTGGGTGGAGGCGGCGAGGCTTTGCAGTACGTCGCGGACGACTTCCTGCTGAGTGGCGCCGGTTTCGAGGGTTTCGACGCCGGGGGAGCTTTGCAGCGGGTAGGCGGAGTCGACAATGACGATCCAGTTGCGATGGCCGAGGAGTGGCAGTTCCTGCTTCAGGGTGGTGCGCCAGTCGGCGGCTTGGGCGGGGAGGAAGGAAATGGCGAGGAAGGCGAGGGTGAGCAGGATTGTTGCGTGGGGTGTGCGGGTGGGGGTCATGTTGGTTCCTCAGAAGGGGAATTATAGTGTTGGATACAGCTGAGTACGCTGCCCAGTGGAGCGCAAGCCGTGGAGCTTCTTCCGGATTGGCCGCCACTGGCTCGGAACAACCCGATCGAACCAACCCTGGCGACACGAGCACTAACTCGACGCTGGCACTTCGGAGAAGTGTGGCCTGATCAAGAGGTCGATGGTCTTGTAAAAAGCAGAATCGAGAAGCTTCGGACTCTCCTCATGCACACCAAAGAGGCGCACGTCCCTTCCGCTCTCCAGGATGTGAACGACTATGCAGCGCGCACCGTCTCGGGTGTCGCAAATCACCGTACCGCCTTTCTGCATATCGATAAACCCAGAATTCCAATCGACACAGGCCTCCGGCATTTGTGTTGGCAGATCCATCGCCTGCTGAATCAATCCTGATGCTTTGTCAGAGTCCAATGGAATCGGAATCTGGAACCAGCTCTTTTCCTTTGGTTGCTGGACGGGAATTGCCCGACTAAAGCTAAGCAGCGAATCCCCGCCCTCATGGACATTGAAACCCCAGCCAGAGTGTTGATCGTTTTGGTCTTGGCAGCGACGAAGGATTAGAATTCTGCCAGGCAGCCAGTCTTGTGGAAGCAAGGCACTGTGTTTACGCAGCTCCAGAAGTTCCACTTCAAACCGTAGCAGCGCGTTCGGCGGAATTGTTCCCGGTATACCCATTTCCCCGTAAGCAAGATGCGGGCTGACGACAATCTCTCTTGTTCCACCCACACGCATGCCAGGAATCCCACGGAGCAATCCAGCAATGCATTCACGCCGCGCGAGATCGATCACCATCCTTGGTCCTAAAATTGGCGAGGGATGAACCTCATCTCCCCGGCGCAAGAATTGCCTCACATTTGCTACGACGATGCTTTCTTTTGTCGCCTCGTCTCCTGTTCCGACGGTCAATTCAGTGATTTGAATGTGTCTAGTCATTTATGCGGCTCTCAGCACCCTTTTATCAGAAATCTAATAGTGCCGCCCGCCGGCACGCTGATTGTTGTCCTATGCCATCGAACCGTTGCCGAAGTTGAGCAGCCTAGATGACGCTTTGATTCTTGCCGGAGCGGGGATTTTCCTTTAGAGTGACTGCGTACCTCGCGAGTCTGCGATCTGGCATGAATTAGTGGACTCTACCTGCATTCTCCGGCTTCTGAGAGGGTGTGGATGGAGGCGCTTCGGAAGCACCCTGGGAAGGGTGTGCCTGCGCCTCAATGTTTGAGCATCTTTGACGCGAGTACTCCTTCCCCTGCATTCCCCTTGAGCAACGCCCAGCTTGTTGAGAAAGACGGGCAGAGGAGAAGGACCATGAGCAACGCAGCAAATCATCACAAGATCAACTACATTGAGTTTGTTTCGACGGATATGGCGCGGACCAAAGCGTTCTATGCGGATGCGTTTGGGTGGGCCTTTGAGGACTGGGGGCCGGAGTATGTCAGCTTTAGCGGAGCGGGCATTGACGGCGGGTTTCGGGCTGGGGTTGCGGAGGCGGGCGGGCCGCTGGTGATCCTTTATTCCGCGGACCTGGCGGCGACGGAGAAGGCGGTGGTCGCGGCGGGTGGGGAGATTGTGGTGCCAGTGTTTGAATTTCCGGGTGGACGGCGGTTTCACTTCAGTGATGGGGTGGGGAACTTGCTGGGGGTCTGGTCGGAATGACGCTGATCCCATATCTCCCCGCAAAGTGTGCGGGGAGATATGGGACACGCAGACGCGGCTGCGCCGCATGAGTAGAAGCAGATTCCCTAAAGGGAATGACAGAAAGAAAAGCAAGGGCAAGAACGAGAAAGAAGCAGATCCTCCGCTTCGCGAAGGATGACTACAAACACAAGAGCAAGGCAGTACCGTTGTATCCAATCCATCCCGCAAGGCGCGAGATAGATGGGACACACGGCTGAACCTATATCTCCCCGCAAAGTGCGCGGGGAGATATGGGACAACGATTCGTCGTCTCTAGCAACCGGAGTTGCCTAGTTGACGCGGGAGGGGAGGAAGTTGGGCTTGCGCTGGAGGTCTTCGCGGACCAGGCGGAGGCCGTAGATGCAGCGGTCGAACCATTCGGAGAGGCGTGCGAACAGGGGCGCCTCTTCGGCATATTCTTCGAGGTCGAACTGGCTGACGATGTAGTAGCTCTGCTTGCCGATGGCGACGAGTTCTTCAAAGCTCTGCTGGCCGCGGCGGCGGCGCCAGGGATCCATCGACTCGGGGTACATGCCGGAGACGAAGAGGGCGTAGTCGCCGATGTGCTTGCGGACGGCGCGTTCGGCGTCAAAGGAGGCGGCGGTGCCGTGGATGGGGTCGGCGGCGCGCACGAGATCTTCAAGCGCCTGGAGCGGTTTGCCATGCTCATCGCGGACTTTGTAGAGCTTGTCGGACTCGGAGAATTCGCAGAGCAGGTGGGCAACGTACTGGGTGATGGCGGTGTCGTGAATGCCTAGCTTGCCGGCATAGCTGTTGCGCACCATCTGCTGGAAGAAACCTTCGAGGGGATGATTGTCCGCTTGCATACGTGCCTCCTGAACCGCGTTGGCGGAATCGGGATACACTGCCGCGAGGCTGCCGGGACAGCGCCGATGCCGCTTGGACGGCGATGCTGCCATGGTGAGTATGGAAGCGCCACCGTTTCTTTAGGTTGTATTGACACAGAGCTTATCGGAAATATTCGCGGATGCAAGAGAGAGGTCTTCTTTTGTTGGCAGAAGGGGAATTGGATTGCCAACGGGGCAGGGATCTTTCGTGACAAAAAAGAAGGCGGCCCTTTACGGATCGCCTTCTCTTTGGTCTGCGAGTACGCTGCCTGTCTATTACTTGGCGGCGACGGCTTCCAGTTCGCTGAGTCGCTTGGCGAGAAGGTTTTCGAGCTTTTCGAGGGCTTCGCTGAAACCCTTGATACCTTCAGCGAGCTTGTCTTTGGCCATGGGGTCGGCATCGTGCATCTTGACGAAGGTGTCGTGGTCGATGGTGATCTTCTCGATGTCCATGCTCTTGGCTGCGTTGGGATCGAGCTTGCGCGGCAGATCGGCTTGGGTGCTGTCGAGTTCGCCGAGCAGCTGGGGTGAAATGGTGAGCAAGTCGCAGCCGGCAAGCTCGGTGATTTCGCCGATGTTGCGGAAGCTGGCGCCCATGACTACCGTCTTGTAGCCGAACTTCTTGTAGTAGTTGTAGATCTTGGTGACAGACTGGACGCCCGGGTCGTCGGCGCCTTTGTAATCCTTGCCGGTGTCTTTCTTGTACCAGTCGAGAATGCGGCCGACGAAGGGCGAGATGAGGGTGACGCCGGCCTCAGCACAGGCGATGGCCTGGTGAATGCCGAAGAGCAAGGTCAGGTTGCAGTGAATGCCTTCCTTTTCAAGCTGCTCGGCGGCGCGAATGCCTTCCCAGGTGGAAGCGATCTTGATCAGCACGCGCTCGCGGCCAATGCCGGCCTTGTCGTACTGGTCGATGATTTCGTGAGCTTGCTCGATGGTCTTCTGGGTGTCGTAGCTGAGGCGGGCGTCGACTTCGGTGGAGACGCGGCCGGGGATGATTTTCAAGATCTTTTTGCCGAAGGCGACAGCCAGGCGTTTGAAGGCCAGGTTGGCGACGCCCTTGTCGTCGGCCGAGTCGCCGAGTTCCTTACGAGCTTCCTGGAGCACATCGTCGACGATCGACTGGTAGGCGGGAAGCTGGGAGGCGGCGGTGATCAGGGATGGGTTGGTGGTGGAATCCTGCGGATGAAATTTTTCCATGGATTCCATGTCGCCGGTGTCGGCGACGACGATCGTCATTGCGCGCAATTGTTCCAAAAGAGATTTCGACACTTGTTCCTCCAGGGGTTAGCTTTGTGGCGGCTTGATGAGACGCGAATCTTTCGGCAAAAAGCCTCGAAATAGGAGTGTACGCCTGCAAGTTTAACTTCGATCCACCTGTGTTGGATGCGAAAAGGGTGCCGTTGGAGACAGATGTTTTCCGTTGCTCCCGTTTTGGATGACGCTGGCACGGCTTGGCGTGTGGGGAAAGGCAGACGCAGATCCTTCAATTCGTTCAAGATGATGTTCGGATCCGGGTAGTGAGGCAGAAGCAGATTCCCTTAAGGGGAATGACAGAAAGAAAAGCAAGGACAAGAACAAGAGCAAAAGCA
>CAILBQ010000772.1 GCA_903832475.1 uncultured Acidobacteriota bacterium
ATCAATTCGATGGCGCAGCAGGCCAGACCGAACTGCATCGGCCAGACAGAATTCTTGCGTCCCCAGTTATAGAGTTCGTTCACCGACGTCACAAACACGCCCTGCTTGCCGAGTTCGATCTTCAAATCTGGCTCTACCGCCATCGACTGCTCCTCAGACCGTGCTCAATCTTCGAACCCACCACACATCGGACGGTATCCGCGCTCACGCCCACGTCAAAATCCCCTTGGCCCAGGCCCACGCCAGGCCCTCCGCCAGCAGAAGAACAAAAATCAGCATCGACACGCAGGCGCCGATTCCCAGGCCGGTGAACGCAACCGCGAACGGCAGCAGAAAAATTGCTTCCACGTCGAAGACCAGAAAGATGATTGCGTACAGGTAATAGGCCGAGCGAAACTGCACCCATGCATCGCCCCGCGACTCCAGGCCGCACTCATAGATCGCATTCTTGACGGCGTTCGGCTTGGCCGGCGACACCAGCCGCGCCCAGAGCCAGGCCAGCCCAAGTGGAGCCAGACCGAAGCCCAGCGCCGCTACAAATAAAACTGCCAATGGAAAATATGGACTTGAAGACATGATTTTGTCGCAAAAACGCTACATCGATACGGTAACAGCTTACCTGCGGCACGGTCCCATTCGCGGTGTTCAGCATCACGGCTTAAGCGTGCATTTTGCACTTCATCCTAACGGATTGACCGTTCGCTGCGCCACTCGCCCACCGTTTGTGTTCCGCACTGCGAAATGCGACTCATTTTTCCGGTTCGATGAAAGCCGCCAGATGCTTTGAATACCCGTCTCCAACTTCCAGTGGATGCGTGTGCGGGGTCTGCCCCTGCTACATTCACTGGGTGTGATTTCGCGTGAACTCCTTCGAATCTGACTGCGACGGAACACATCAGGAGAGCCCAGAATTTATGCACGACCCTTTCCCCAGCCGCGCTTCCCGCCTGTATCCCCGAATCTCTTCGCGCGCGACTCGCGGCGTCCTCTCCCGTTCGTGTGCCGTCCTTTCCTTTGTGGGCCTTGTGGTGTTTGCCGCGACCATCGTCAACCAGACCGTGATGGCCGGCAGTGGTCAACAGCCTGCCCAGGCCGCCCAGCCGCAAGCTCAGCAACCCGCTGCCCCTGGGTCGCAAGTCCCCGCCGACGAAGGCACGTTTGGGCCCACTCCCGGCACGGCTCCGGGCACGGCCGCCGCACCAGCCACGCCCACCGTCGCTCCCTGGATGTCCGTCCCGCCGACGGAATACCACAAACACGTCGCCTCTAAGTACAACTATGCCTTCGGCAAGGACACGCCTTTCCTGCCCTCCAACGCCACCTCCTACAACGGCGAATTCTTGAGCCCCAAGAGCTTTCTGAACGCGCAGTACTGCGGCCATTGCCACCAGGAAAGCTACAAGCAGTGGCGCCAGTCGGCTCACTCCAACAGTTTCCGCGCACCCTGGTATCTAAAAAACGTCAACCTGCTGATCGAAGAAAAAGGCGTTCAGTTCTCCCGCCACTGCGAAGGCTGCCACAACCCGGTCGCGCTGCTTTCCGGCGATCTTTCCCAGGGCATGCCGCGCAAGCGGCCCTTTGAGGATGAAGGCGTCACCTGCTCCACCTGCCACTCCATCCAGTCGACAACCACCATGGGCACCGGCAGCTACGTCATGGGAGTTCCCGCCGTCCTCGTCGACGAGCAGGGCGCCCCCATCACGCGGCCCGTCCCCGACGCCGAGATTCTCGCCCACCTCGACCGCCACTCCAAAGCCGTGATGCGTCCCGTACTGCACACGTCCGAATTCTGCGCCGCCTGCCACAAGGCCGCCATCCCAAAGACCCTCGACGAATACAAGTGGCTGCGGGCCATGACCCCTTACGACGAATGGCAGGGAGCCAGCTTTACCAAGCAGTCGCCGCTACCCTTCTACCGCAAAGACGTTGTCTCTACCTGCCAGACCTGCCACATGACTAAGGAAGACCTGCCA
>CAILBQ010000773.1 GCA_903832475.1 uncultured Acidobacteriota bacterium
ACCAATCCCAGTCCAAAGCCGAAAATACCGCCATCAGCAAAGCCGCCTTCACCCTCCTCCACACCACCTACCCCAAATCCCCCTGGACAGAAAAAACCCGCTACTACTACTAGGACCCACGCCCTCGTCTATCCCTTGTCCGCTTGTCATCAAGAACGCTCTTCTTGTTTGTCATCCTGAACGAAGTGAAGGATCCGCGTCTGCTCTTGCTTTTCTTTCTGTCATTCCCGCCGGGAATCTGCTTCTCCACCCACACCGTGAGCCGCTACCACCCATCGTCGTCTCCATCCCTCAACTCACCTCCCCTCTCTGCTTCAGTCCCTCAGCCCCAACGAGCTCCGCCTCTCGCAACAATCCCAGCACCCTCGTCCTCACCGGCTTCAATATCGCCAGCTTGGCCAGCCCCAGCAGCTTCAGCGTCAGTTCCAGCGCCCCATCCGTCATCCGCCGCGTCCTCACCTGCCCGGCCGACTCGTCATACAAAAACATCACCAGCAGGCCCATCTGCAACGCCCAAAGCGCCACGGGAAGCAGCACCTCCAGATCCTTCGGCAGCTTCTCCCCCTCAATCGCGTCGCGAAACACCTGCGTCGCCCGCCTTCGCATCTCCGCCGTGCCCTTTCCCAGGCATGACAACGGATGCCTCGGCTCCCCCGTATACCGAAACACCACCCCCAGCAGTTTGCGATCGTCCTTGGCCAGATCCAGCTTCGAATGCATCGCCACCGTCAACCGCGCCTTCAGCTTTTTCTCCCGCCGGAAAGCCTCCGCGCACATCCGCTCCTGCGCCGCCTGGATCGTCTCGTAATACGCCTGGATCAGCGCCTCCTTGCCGGGAAAGTAGTAGTACGCCGCGCCCTTCGCCACCCCCGCCCGCACCGCCACTTCCTGCATCGTGGTCGCCTCGAACCCCTGCTCGCGAAACAGCTCCAGCGCACACGCGAAGATATGCGCCCGCGTCTGCTCTCCTTTGTCCGTGACCGGCCCCGAGGCTGACACCGTCAACGCACCCGCCCCACCATCCGCCCCCGAACTCCTCACTACACCCGCCACCGCCTCAGATTTGACCATGGTCAAATCCTGCGCCCGCGGCCCCCTGAAGTCAAACACATTCTGACCGCGTTCAAGACCCCACCACCGACCAGCCTCGCCCCTGGCCCCTAACCCTTGGCCCCTAACCCCTCATGTACCATCATCCTCAGCCCATCTCAGGAGCCCCCATGCCCGCCACCTTTCACCGCTGGGACGACATCCCCGCTGAGCCCATGAGCCCCACCATCACCCGCCAGTTCCTCACCGGAACCCACACCATGCTTGCCCGCATTGTCCTCAAGCAGGGCGCTCACGTCCCCCTTCACCACCACCCCAACGAGCAGATCGCCTACATCCTCGCCGGCCGCCTCAAATTCGTTCTCCACGAACCCTCCTCGAACGGCCCCGCAACGCCCCGCGAAGTCACCCTCGGCCCCGGCGAAATCCTCTGCATCCCGCCCAGCGTTCCCCACGAAGCCTTCGCCCTCGAAGACACCATCGACCTAGACATCTTCACCCCGCCTCGTCAGGATTGGATCGACGGCGACGACGCATACCTGCGCCGCTGATCATCGCGCTCCGATCCCAGCCCCCACTGGCTGCCCCTGCTGCCTGCTCCCCGCAATCCGCTACAATCAGTCACGTATGTCCTGGTTTAAGCGCAGCGACGCCACCCCCGACCCCAGCGGCTCCCCAAACGGCTTGCAAGACCTGGGCTTTGACTCCACCTACGCCCCGGTCACCGACGACGGAGAACGGCCAAACGTCCGTACCGAAGGCCTCTGGATCAAGTGCCCCGGCTGCCGCACCCCGCTCTTCAAAGCCGATGTCGAAGCCAACCTCAACGTCTGCCCCAAGTGCGGCCACCACTTCAAAATCCATGCACTTCAGCGCATCGAACTCCTCCTCGAGCCCGGCTTCCAGCTCGTCGACGGCAACCTCCGCTCCACCGATCCCCTCAATTTCTACGACATCAAGAGCTACAAGCAGCGCCTCGCCCAGGCCCAGCAGCAGACCGGCCTCAACGACGCCTTCCTCACCGCCCTCGGCAAGATCGGCCCCCACGACGTCGTTTTGGGCTCCATGGAATACGCCTTCATCGGCGGCAGCATGGGCGCCGTCGTCGGAGAGCTCATCGCCCGCGCCATCGACCGCTCCCTCACCACCCGCCACCCCCTCATCATCGTCGCCGCCTCGGGCGGAGCCCGCATGATGGAAGGCGTCGTCAGCCTCATGCAGCTCGCCAAGATCGCCACCGGCCTCGCCCAGCTCGACGAAGCCCGCATCCCCTATATCTGCGTCCTCACCGACCCCACCACCGGCGGCATCACCGCCTCCTTCGCCATGCTCGGCGACCTGAATATCGCGGAACCCGGAGCCCTCATCGGTTTCGCCGGCCCCCGCGTCATCGAGCAGACCATCCGCCAGAAACTCCCCGAAGGCTTCCAGCGCTCTGAATTCCTCCTCGAACACGGCTTCCTCGATGCCGTCGTCTCCCGCGCCGATCTGAAACCCTACCTCATCCGCGCCCTCGACTTCCTGCACAACTAGCCAACCCCGCTCAACCCATCCCTTTTACTCCCGCATCTCCCAGCGCCCTCGCCCGGAGACGCGGGAGCGGTCGGCAACCCATTCCCGTAAATCAACCATTTCTCATAGACTCTTCCTGAATCTACAATTTATGAAATTTTTATAATCGCTCCACCGGTAGTTAAGTGCCTCAATTTCCACGGGGTAGGTCGTGACCCGATTTGGCCACTCACGTGCATAGAAAGTGCTAATTACTCTCGCCGTACAGCGTAATGCGGAGGGCACTTCCCCAGTGCCATCGCTATTATCTGGTTACAAACCAGTGTGAAAAACCGCAATTCTCCGACAACCTACTGGAAGGAAACCCGTTTATGTTGAGTTTCAGGAAATCTTTAGCCTCTGCGTTCCTCTCTGTTGCACTGGCTGGAGGCGTCACGACCGCCCTCCTCACTCCATCCGTCGCTCTGGCCCAGCAGGATCTCGGCGCAATCAACGGTGTCATTACCGATCCTTCGGGCGCTGTTGTCGCCAAAGCTGAGGTGACCATCACTAACACCGCAACGGGCGCCGTGCGCACCGCTGTCACCAACAGCAAGGGTGAATACGCCGTCACCCAGCTCAACGCCGGTGACTACTCCGTAAAGGTCTCCGCCACGGGATTCGCCGACGCCATCGAAAAGCTTCGCATCTCGGTCGGCTCCACCAACGACATTAGCCTCAAGCTCGGCGTCGCCGGCGGTCAGACGGAAGTCGTGGTCTCCTCCGATGACACCACCTCGGTCCACCTGGACAGTCCTGAGATCTCCACCGTGATTACGCCGGATCAGATCCAGAACCTGCCGCTTGCCGATCGCGATCCTTACGGACTCGTCTCCCTCGCCGGCAATACCTCCTCCATGATCACCGGCGGCAACCGCGGCGTGGGCGTCAACATCGCCGGCGGCCGCTCCGCCTCGGTTGACATCCTCATGGACGGCGCGGAAAACACCGACCTCTACGGCGTCGGCGTCGGCCAGTCCATTCCCCAGGATGCCATGCAGGAGTTCTCCGTCGTCGAAGCCGGACAGGGCGCCGAATTCGGCCGCGCATCCTCCGGTGCCGTCAACGTCTCCTCCAAGAGCGGAACCAACGCCTTCCACGGCACCGCCTACGATTACAACCGCATCTCCACCTTCGCTTCCGACGGGTTCTCCAACAACGCCCTCTGGGCAGCTGCTGGTCATTCCGGACTGACCAGTCCCAAATCACGCTACGTCCATAACCAGTTCGGCTATTACGTCGGTGGACCCATCAAGAAGGACAAGCTCTTCTTCTCCTCCGCCACCGAATGGACCCGGATCCGCAGCAATTCCACGGTCATTTCCGAGGTTCCCCTCCCCGCCCTCATCGGCTTTGCCAACGCCAACACACAGGCCTACTTTGCCAAGTACGGTTCCAGTCTTGCTCATCCAGTGAACGGCCGCACCTACACCGGAAACGACCTGATCAGCGAGAACCTGTTCGCCTCGGACGTGACCACCCTGGCCGTCACCAATCCCGCCATCCTCACCACCCCCCTCTTCGGAACCGTCGTATATCAGAATCCCGGCGACTCCGGCGGTGGTACGCCCCAGAATCAGTGGATCAACTTCGACCGCATCGACTACACCATCAGCCAGACCACCTCGCTCTACGGCCGCTACATTCAGCAGAGTTCAGACTTCTTCCCTGGTACCAACAACACCAGCCCTTACGCTGGCTATAACACCGGATCAACCCAGAAGAATTACGACCTGCTGGTTTCGCTGACCCACAGCTTTACCTCAAGCCTCGCCTCGAACACCAAGCTCCTTGCGACCCGCTTCAATAACCTCCAGCCGCTTGGCACCGTGCCGGTCAGCCCGACGCTTTACGTCAATGCCGGTGGTGCCGTCACTCTTGGCTCGGGCTCGATCTACTTCCCCGGCTACCTGCCTACATCACCTGGCAGCGCCATCCCCTTCGGCGGCCCGCAAAACTTTATCCAGATCGGCGAAGACCTCGCCTGGACTAAAGGCAAGCACAACATCAAAATCGGCGGCGAGTTCCTGAACGTCAAAGACAACCGCGTCTTCGGCGCCTATGAAAACGCCATCGACGCCCTCAACCAGAACGGCACCAACGGCG
>CAILBQ010000774.1 GCA_903832475.1 uncultured Acidobacteriota bacterium
ATTTGGGGAGTCAGGTTGATATTACGTGTCGGCATGGATGCTCCAGTGTCCCAATAGTAGGATTATTGGCAATAGTTGGCAAGATGCCGTTCGCTTGGGTCTAGCTTTGGATCTAAGGCTCAACGGCCGGGATGAAGTGGAAGACTGCGGGCTGGTTTCCTGTTAAGTTAGAGCTATGCGTGCTTTGGACCGAGCGATAGTGGGGCTGTTTCTGCTGGTGCTGCTGGCAGATGTTGCTCGGGCTGGGACGTTGGCGTCGACGGATGCTTCGCGCGGGTTGATTCGGAGTGCGGCGACGCATGTGCGGGTGAGTCCGGAGGATGGCACTTTTGAGGTCATCCTGGCGAGGGGCAAAGGGCGGCCGATTCGGTTTGCCTCGCAGGACCGAGAACTTGCGGAAGAGCTCTTGTCGAGCTATCGCGCAGCGCTGCTGCAATCGAGCGGATCGCAGGCTGGGTCTCTTCGGGGATTGTTCGAGCGGCTCTGCGTGGAGTCTGGGTCCACGCTGGCAGAGCTGAATTTCGGTTCCTCGAGATTTGTTTTCGACCCGCGATTGACGGCCGATCTCTCGTCTGTAGCGGTGATCGAACATGTTGGGAGTCCGGCTCCCTGACGCTGGCTGCTCGGGCGAGATGTTTGCCCTGGAAGCGACGGCGTTGCAATCCTTTCCACCTGCACAGACTTGAAGCGAGTCTGAAGAACGGTTGAGAAGGCTGCTCCCAATTCACTCATGATTGCTGCGAGAGCTCGCGGCGACGTCACCTGTCGATGGAGAAATGACCGTGTTCGGAAAAGTGCTGACGAAAGTTTTTGGAACGAACAACGAGCGCGTGATCAAGCGCCTGTTGCCGATTGTGGATCAAATTAATGCGTTCGAGCCGGCGATTGAGCCGCTTTCGGATGAGCAGCTGCGTGGGAAGACGATTGAATTCCGGCAGAGAATTGCGGCGCGGCTGGAAGGGATCACGGACGAAGCCGAGATCAAGGCCGCGGAGAAGGCGGCGCTGGATGAGATTTTGCCGGAGGCCTTTGCGGTGGTGCGCGAGGCGGGCAAGCGGGCGGTCAAGATGCGGCACTTTGACGTGCAGCTGATTGGCGGCATGGTGCTGCACCAGGGCAAGATCGCCGAGATGCGAACCGGCGAGGGCAAGACGCTGGTGGCGACACTGTCCTGTTACCTGAATGCGCTGGCGGGGCATGGTGTGCATGTGGTTACGGTGAACGACTACCTAGCCAAGCGCGATGCGGAGTGGATGGGCAAGATCTACGAGTTCCTGGGTATGACGGTGGGCGTCATTGTGCATGACCTGAGCGATGAGCAGCGGCGCGAAGCATACGCTGCCGACATCACATATGGAACGAACAACGAGTTTGGGTTTGACTACCTGCGCGACAACATGAAGTTCGAGATCAAGGACTGCGTACAGCGCGGGCAATATTACGCGATTGTCGACGAAGTCGATTCGATCCTGATCGACGAGGCGCGAACGCCGCTGATCATTTCCGGGCCGACGGATCAGACGACGGACAAATATGCGCGGGTAAGGAAGATTATTCCGCTGCTGGAACTGGGTGAAGAGACCGATCCGGGGCAGGGCGAGTCAAAAATCTTTACCGGTGATTACGTCATTGACGAGAAGCACAAGACCATCGGCGTCACCGACGAGGGCTGGACGAAGATCGAGGGCCTACTGGGAATTGACAACATTGCCGAGCCGGAAAATTGGGACCTGAAGCATTACGTGGAAGTCGGCATCAAGGCGCATGGGCTGTACAAGCGCGACGTGGACTACGTGGTGAAGGACGGGGAAGTGATCATTGTCGACACGTTTACGGGCCGATTGATGCCGGGACGTCGATGGTCGGATGGATTGCACCAGTCGGTCGAGGCCAAGGAAGGCGTGAACATTCGCAAGGAAGACCAGACGCTGGCGACGATCACGTTCCAGAATTACTTCCGCTTGTATTCGAAGCTGTCGGGCATGACGGGTACGGCGGAGACGGAAGCGGCGGAATTCGACAAGATTTACAAACTCGATATCGTCGTGATTCCGACGAACAAGCCGATGCTGCGCGCGGATAACTCCGACGTGGTGTACCGGACGATCAAGGAGAAGTACAAGGCGGTTTCGGAAGACATCGCCACGGTGCATGAGACGGGGCAGCCGATCCTGGTGGGTACGACGTCGATTGAGAAGAGCGAACTGCTGTCTCAGACGTTGCAGCGCAAGGGTGTGAAGCATGTGGTGCTGAATGCCAAGTTCCACGAGCGCGAAGCGGAAATTGTGGCGCAGGCGGGCCGTCTGGGCATGGTGACGATTGCCACCAACATGGCCGGGCGCGG
>CAILBQ010000775.1 GCA_903832475.1 uncultured Acidobacteriota bacterium
AATCGGCTTCACTTCTCACTGACGAAGTGTCTCGACTGATGGCCGAAAAGTCTGATCTGAGACTATCGCAATAGCGATGGTGATCAAGGAAGAAGAATTCCAGGCCCGAATTAGCCGATTGAAAGAAGAGAAAAGCATCCTCGAAAAACTGGCTCAAGTTGCCCGGGCTAGGCAAGTATTCTTTGAAGAAGGCGAATCTAGTCCTCTCTTAGAACTCTGCCATACACTTTCCAAAAAATGCACTAGGTTTGTTGTCCAATGAACCGGTTAGGCGTATCTGCTTGTTCGGCAAAGATGGAAATCATGTCCGTGAGGCGATTCGCCGCGCTCGATTGGTGTGCCTCGTTGGTTGAAGATAAATCGTTCTTCTCCGAGCGGGTTCCTTTCCTGTCGCCAAGGAAGACGTGACCAGCCACGTGGCGGAATCTAGAGGTTTGTCAGCTAGGTCGCCTCATACCTTTTTGGTTTAATTTCTGTAGTTTACGAGGCACGATTGCGCAGAGAGGGATTCAAACTTCCGAAGAACTTGCAATTCATGGAGATTAAAATGCCTCGCTTCTACCACCCGAGCACTTCTGAACTCTTGAATACTTTATTGAGAATCAAGCGTAAGTGCGAGTCTTCTTGCAAGGGGACCCCATAAATTCCTTCAACTTATGAGGTCCCGACTTGCACCTTATGCGGTGGAGCTTTCACCTTTTGCGCAAACCCACATCTGCTCCACGTGAAACGCCAATCGAGGACTAGCTGCAGCCGCTCGTCGATCCGCAGCTCATGCAGCGATAGCACGAGCCGTTCCGCACCATGATTGCCCCGCATGTCCCGCAGCTCGGCGCGTCGCCCATGTCATACATCTCGCGCATCGCGTCCGACGCATGATACAGCCCGCGATCCGCCAGCTTGGGCACGCTGGTGACTGCCGAGCCCTGTGCCGGCGCTGGAGTCGGATCGGAAACCGCCCCAATATTCAACCGCCGCGCGATGTCCTCGACCAGCTTGCTCAGCGCCGCTCCCGAGACTCCTGGCAGCACCGAACCCGGACCAGTGCCCGGCTCAGAATCGAGATCCGTCTCCGGAATCAGGCTCTGCGGAGCAGGCAGTTCCGGAGTCTGCGGACTCAATCCCGCGAACAGAGTCAACTGGGTTCCGGAAAGGAAGCGCAACTGCAGCCAGCGGAAGATGTAGTCCATCAGGCTCTTGGCATAACCAATCTGCTCGTTGCCGGTCCAGCCCGAAGGCTCAAACCGTGTATGCGCAAACTTTTCGCACAGCACGCGCAGCGGAACGCCGTGTTGCAGAGCCAGCGAAATCGAAGTCGCAAAAGCATCCATCAGCCCGGAAACCGTCGACCCCTCCTTCGCCATCTTGATGAAGATCTCGCCCGGCTGCCCAGTTGGATAGAGCCCCACCGTGATGTAGCCCTCATGCCCGGCGATCGAGAACTTGTGCGTGACCGAAGCACGCTCTTCCGGCAGCCGGTGCCGAACAGCCTTGGGAGGCGCATTCAGATCCTGGTTGGCAAGCGGAGTGACAGGCGGCGCTGCCGGCATCGCGGCTTTGGCCGCCGCTGCCCGCATCGTTGCCAAATTGGCGCTGTGGTTGGCTTCCGCCGTTCCCATAGCTTCGACCGCCTGCTGAAACGCCAGCGCCGCTGCCGCCACTTGCTTCGAGGTCACTTCGACCTTCTCCGCCGGCTTGGCTTCGAGCGTCTTCACGTCGGCAGGAGCCGCGCTCGCTCCGGCAGCAATCGCCGCCAGCACCCGCGCACTCGCCACGTCAAACGCCGAAGGCTCAGCCTTCTTTGCGTCCTGGCTGGTATTCAGCGGCTGCACACCCTTCGAGCCGTCACGGTAAATGGCCACCGACTTCAATCCCAGTCGCCAGCTTTCCGCATAGGCCTCGGCAATGTCATGCACCGAAGCTTCATTGGGCAGGTTTACCGTCTTCGAAATCGCGCCCGACAGGAAGGGCTGTGTCGCCGCCATCATTTTCACATGGCCGGTCCAGTTGATCGACCGCGTCCCTTTGGAAGGCTTGAACGAGCAATCAAAGACGCTCAGATGCTCCGGCTTGATCCCCGGCGCGCCTTCAATCGTCCCCGTCGCGTCGATGTAGCTGACGATGGCGTTGACCTCATCATCCGAATAGCCAAGCTTGAACAGCGCTGAAGGCACGGTCTGGTTGACGATCTTGATCATGCCGCCGCCTACCAGCTTCTTGTACTTGACCAGCGCCAGGTCTGGCTCAATGCCAGTCGTGTCGCAGTCCATCATGAAACCGATGGTGCCCGTCGGTGCCAGTACCGTGGTCTGCGAATTGCGATAGCCATAGCGCTCGCCATAAATCAGCGCCATGTCCCAGCATTCGCGGCTGGCTTCCATCAGGTTGTCGAGCTGTGGAGCCACAAACGGCTCGGCGCTGTTCTTCGACTTGCCAATCTTGTTCACTTCCGCGCGATGCATGCGAATGACGTCCAGGAACGGCTCACGATTCACGTAGTAGCCGGGGCAGGCTCCGCCCTGGCGGTCCACCTGCGCCGTCAGCGGCGTTGCCGAGGCCAGCGGAGGGCACGTCGCCGCGATGATCGAGGATTGTAGGTACGCCTGTCCGCACATGATTGCGGTCAGGCAGCCGGCGTAATCGCGCCCGGCGTCAGAATCATACGGCAAGCCGCAGGCCATCAGCAGCGCGCCCAGGTTGGCATAGCCCAAACCAAGCGGCCTGTAGTCATGCGAATTCTTGGCAATCGCTTCCGTCGGATAGCCTGAATTGTCGACCAGGATGTCCATCGCCGTGATCATGATCGAGATCGAGTGCCGGTAGGCAGGAATATCGAACTGTCCCGAAGGATTGACATACTTCAGCAGGTTGAAGCTGGCCAGGTTGCACGCCGAATTATCCAGGAACATGTACTCCGAGCAAGGATTGGAAGCATTGATGCGTCCTGAGTTCTTGCTGGTGTGCCACTTGTTGATGGTCGTATCGAACTGCATGCCGGGATCGCCGCACTGCCACGTCGCCTCAGCAATCTTGGTCATGATGTCCCGCGCCTTGTAGGTCTTGACCGGCGCCTTTTCTTTGACCGTCAGCGTAGTGAATTCTCCATCGCGCTCGTACGCCCGCATGAACTCATCGTTAACGCGCACCGAGTTGTTGGCGTTCTGGAAGAAGATCGACGAATAGGCCTCCGAATCCGGCCCCGACCCGTCATACCCGGCCTTGATCAACGAGAAAGCCTTGGCCTCTTCCTTTGACTTGCACTCGATGAAGTCGACGATATCGGGATGATCCACGTTCAGGATGACCATCTTGGCTGCGCGCCGCGTTTTGCCACCCGACTTGATCACGCCGGCAAAGGCATCGAATCCGCGCATGAAGCTCAACGGCCCGGAAGCCGTCCCACCGCCCGAGAGCAGTTCCATCGACCCGCGAATCGAAGACAAATTCGTTCCCGTTCCCGATCCCCACTTGAACAGCATGCCCTCCGTCTTAGCCAGCGTCAGAATGGCATCCAGCGAGTCGTCGACGGCATTGATGAAGCAGGCCGAGCACTGCGGATTCTTATATCCCGTTACCGAGAAGCGCACCGCGCAGGTATGCGGATCCCAATGCCAGTTCTGCGCATCCGAATTCGGCTCCAGCTTGTCGCAGCCCACGTTGAACCACACCGGCGAGTTGAACGCCACCTTTTGCGTCACCAGCATGCTTACCAGTTCGTCATGGAAGATCGCCGCATCCTGCGCGCTCGAGAAATATCCTCCCGCGAGACCCCAGTCCCGGATCGTCTCCGCCACGCGCCCCACTAGCTGCCGCACCCCAGTCTCCCGCTCCGGCGTCCCAATCTGCCCGTGCAGATATTTTGAAGCCACAATGTTGGTCGCGGTCATCGACCAGTCCACCGGTACCTCGACATCCTTCTGCTCGAAGATCGACTTGCCCGTCTGGTCGGTAATCGACGCCGTGCGCCGCTCCCACTGGACCTCGTCGTATGGGCTTTGGCCGGCCTTGGAGAAGCGGCGAGTAAAGGTCAGGCCGCCCCGCGAATAGTTGGGCGTTGTCGCGCTCGGGGCGCTGGAAGTGGGCAGTGGCGAATAGATGTCCGGCATTCAATCTCCTTAAAACCGTGGGGGTTAGTTCACGCAATTCTGTTCAAAACGAGTGGGTCTCTGCTCTGTCGGACCCTCATTCAATTAGATGAATCTGGGTACAAAACGAGCCAAACTGGGGAAGAAATTCAAAGATCTTCGACGGCAAAACGGCTCCGGTCCGGCGAATTCAGATCCCTCCAGGATTCCCGGCAAAACAGGGAAGAAACCCAAAAAGATTCATCAGCCAGTCATCATTCCGTAACAGCCGCAGATGCAAAAATACCGCTGTCTGTGGGGCAGGTCAAGCAAGAACCACAATAGGTAGTGTTTTGTGCACCTTGCGCCGCACCATTCTCACCAACAGCCGTCTTTCGCTGTGCAAAACGCTGAAACACTCGTCGTTGGCGGGTATAGGAACGCAATCGGGCCCTTTCACGTCGTTGCGCCCGCCCCCCTGAAAGCTCCCTCGGCGCATCACCATGTCCGAGCCTATGCCGCTTGAGGCCTGGTCACAAGGGCCCAGGGCGCGTTTTCCCCTGTGGATTGCTGTGTGAGTTGTGGAGAAGATGGAACAGAATGCGCGACGCCGCCCGAAATGGGAAAGAGCCGCCCTCGAAGTAGACCTTGCAACACCATTCCGCCCGGCTTACCATCCTGAGTTGTCTCATCCCGGTCCCCCTCTCCTGCAGAATCCCCCCTGCTTTACCTGAATTGCTCGGCCGTCCACCGGCTAGTCATGAAAGGAACGACCATGCCCCTTCGAAACCTGCTTCCTGCCAGCTTCTTGAGTGGTCTCCGCTGCCTTCTCATCGCGACTGTCACCATTGTCTTGACGTCCCATTTGGCCTTCGCGCAGGGCGCCTGCAATCCGAAAACCTACAAATTCATCACTCTCCGGGCGCCCTTTCCCGGGACCGAACAGACACTCGCCTTTGGCATCAACGACCTGGGAGTAGTCGTCGGCGAATACGACACCCTGACCGGCGAACATGCGTTCCTGCTTCAAGACGGCAAATACACGTCCTTTGATGTGCCGCTGCCTGGCGCCGTGGACACCGCTGCTACCGGCATTAACATCCTGGGCCAGGTCGTCGGCAACTACACGGCCAAGGGAATTACCCACGGTTTCCTGAAGAACGGAGGAACCTTTCTTACCCTCGACTATCCCGCGCCCAATGTGGTGTACACCTTTCCCCGCGCCGTCAACGCTCTGGGGCAGATCGTCGGCTTCTACTACGTGGGCACCCAGTCACATGCCTTCCTGTATCAAGCGGGACAGTACTTCAACATCGATGTGCCCTTTGCCGCCTCGTGCTGCAGCGTGGCGTTGGGAATCAACGATCGAGGCGAGATTGTAGGAGCCTATACCGATAACACCAACAGCCGTATCCTGGGATTTGCCCGCTCCGCAACCGGTACTTTCGTATCGGTCGCTCTCCCTTTTCCCGGAGGAGCCCTGGAAACCCAGGCATACGGCATCAGCAACGGGCAAAACATCGTGGGAGGCGGCTTCCTGTATGAAGCGGACACCTTTATCCCTCTGGGCAACCTGAATCCTCAGGCCGCGAATGCCGTCGGCATCGGGATCAATGACCTCGGCGAAATCACAGGAATCCTCAATGGCATCCCCGGCGACCCGTCCGGCGAGGCCGGCTTCCTGATGATCCCGCAGTAATCCTCAAAGCAAAGCGCGGACGCCCCTGAGGACGTCCGCGCTTCTCGTTCTCTTATGCGCTCTCGACCCTAGTAGGGAAGCACTTCCGTGCCTTCCAGTCGTACGCCATCCAGCAGCTTCGGATCGATCCCCAGCGACCACAGAATCTGGGCGCTACCTGGTTGGTCCCGACTTCGCTATATACCGTGTGCGGCGTCAGGCTGGGGTTCGCCAGGATGAGCAGAACATTGGTGTCGTCGTGCGAGAAACCGCCATGCTCTTCCTGCTTCTTAGAACTGCCCGTATACACCACGCCCACATTGGGCGTCACGATGATGTCCGGAGTACGCGGATCGCCCGTTGGCGGCAGGCCGGGCTTGTTGTAGTTGATCGACAACGAATTTCCGTAGAAGATTTCGCCAATACCGGCTTGACTGATGTTGCTCTCCAGGATGCTCACCGCGGCGTCGGTATCCGCAGGGCTCTTCAGCCAGAGCAGCGAGATATCGTCTTCCGTCGGTCCGATGCCTACCGGGTTGGAAGGCGCTTCCGACAGCGGAATATATCCAGCATTGTCCAGCAGAGTCGCCGGGGAGGTGCCCGTCTTGAGAATCGGGTTGTAGAAGTTCGGATCGATCGGGTTCTGCCCATGCTTGGCCGTCACCACGATCAACGTCGAATCCCACAGGCCCTGGCTCTTGATTGCGGTCACGAAAACACCCAGCGAATGATCCACAAATTCGATCTCGCTCAGCAACGCCGCTGACGGAGTCGCCGCTGCGTCCAGGTAGCCGCCCTTGGTCGAGTTGCTTTTCTCGTTCAGCTTCTGCCCGACGCTTACCGCCTGGAAGTTCATGCCAAAGATGGTCGGAACCTGCGAAGGCTTGCCGTCGTGCGTCTTGCCATTGATCTCGTTCACGATGGCGTGAACTTTGAGCGTGTCGTAGCACTGAATGTTCTGGAAGCTGTTGGTCCAGGCCGTGATGTCTGAGCTGGGATCGGGCACCGTCGAGCAGTTCAGGCCCGTCGGCGTCACAACACCCGGCAGCGGAACGACATTCGAGTTGATCTCGGGCGAATAGAAGTCATCCAGCACGCCGCTGCTGCCATGACCGGCCACCGACGAGTAAGCAGGATGCTTGTCCGACCACGCCGTGAACCCACCCGCGGCATGAATCACGCCAAAAATGGTGTTGGTTCGAACAAATTGCCACGGCCAGACCGGTGCGCATCCCTTGCTGGGATCGCGCGGCAGG
The DNA here is from genome assembly GCA_903832475.1 of uncultured Acidobacteriota bacterium. Lineage (GTDB taxonomy): Bacteria > Acidobacteriota > Terriglobia > Terriglobales > Acidobacteriaceae > Acidicapsa. The sequence goes on from CAILBQ010000775.1 coordinate 6,999, forward strand.
CGGGTCGGATCGATGGAAGCCAGACCGCCATCCGTCAAACTCGCCCCTGGTGCTCCGCCATTCAGCTTGGTCTGGTCGAGGTCGATGCCTTCTTCATACTCGGTTGTCGTTCCGGTCGGTGCGGCCCCTGCCGTGCACGGACCCGCCTGCACACCGTTGCCCGTCGTCTTCGCCGGCGCATCCAGCGAGCGGTCGTAGGCAACGTCGTAGTACACGCCCAGCGTTCGCGGTGTTGCGCCGCTCACAATGCTCATCAGGCCAGGGAACGAATCCGAAGGCTTGGAGGTGCTCGCCGCGTTATAGTGCACGCCCGCCCGGCTCAATGCCAGCAGCGTCGGGCAATACGGCTTCCCGTCATTCACCGCAGGAATGCCCTTGGTGCAATTCTCGAGGTCCACCGCATGCATGCCGTCCACGCTGATCAGCAAAACATGCTTGATTTGAGTACTTTGCACATTCTTCTCTTGAGCCATACCGCCAGCCGCTCCGATGGCGACCAGGACTGCAACTGCCAGGGATTTCTTGGTCATTTCTCCTCCTGCCATCGGATTCTGCAACTTGAATGTGTACGCGCCGTTCCACTCCGGTGAACGCCAGGTGAATTGGGCTGCTATTTTCTCCTGCGGCCAAAAACAAGGTCCTCTTTCCAGGTAGAAAGAGGACCGTTATTCAGCACCGAAATCTACGAAGAACGACTCTATTCGCTGGCCTCGATCTTACGTCCGTGAGCTGGCTGCTCGAGGCGGCTGTTCACCTTGTACAGCGCCGCAAAAGTCCGCAATTGCGTCCGTGAGATTCCCACTTCCTGCTGCATGACAAACCACTGCACCCCTTCTGTGCAGGGCGGAGCGGTCAGCGAGCCTTCATACGTCCAATACCCGCGGTCGGTCGGCAGCAGTCCTCCCGGATTCATCGATTCGGTCAGCTTGTCGGTATTGCCCGCCGTCCTCGGCAAGTGTTCCCACAGAGCAGCCAGCAGGGCATTGGCATTGCCTTCATTTAACCGCACCGCAACGACGGCCATCTTGCCGTCCGCGCTCTTGTGCACCAGGTGCAGCGACAAATCGGGAAGCTTGCCCTTCACCGACTCTTCGCCGGGATGATGAAAGTGAAACTGCACCAGGTCATAGCGCGTTCCACCCACAACGATGTAGCTGCCCGGTGGCGGCGTCACCTGAACCGTATGTCCGGTATTGGTCAGCGTCATCGCGCCGCTGATGTAGTGGAATTCAATCGGCTGCAGCTTCTTATCCAGGTGCGCCCCATGAATGTCGATCGGGGACTGTTCCTTGCCCTGCGAACACGCCTTGTACGCCGGGTCCAGCTTGCCCCAGTTCAGCGGCCCCGTCTTTCCTTCATAGCTCCAATCCGCTCCATGTTGCGCTACGGCAGCCACCGAGCCGCCCGCCAGCATTCCCACCGCTAACACCGCCGTCGTTACACGTACCATCAATCTCTCCTTGAAACATCCTTGTAGGAATATTCGCCTTAGTACCATCTCCGAAGGATTCTACGAGATAGACGCACCACCTCGGGCATTGAGGTCTACGTAGCGACCTAAAACCGAAAAGGCCTTCGCGTTGTGCGAAGGCCTTCCTGTCTTAATGCCGTGCAACCTGCTATTTGGATGCGGTCAGTTCCAAAGCCTGCGCTTTCAGCTCCGCTGCCTTATCGGTAGCTTCCCAGGTGAACTCGGCTTCGGTGCGGCCAAAGTGGCCATAGGCCGCCGTCTTCTGATAAATCGGCCGACGCAGGTTGAGGCTCTCAATGATCCCCTTGGGGGTCAGCGAGAAATTCTTGCGTACCAGCCTGGTCAGTTCCTGCCCGCTGATCTTGCCCGTGCCAAATGTCTCGACTAGCACGCTTACCGGCTCGGCCACGCCAATCGCGTAGGCCAGCTGTACCTCGCAGCGGTCGGCCAAGCCAGCAGCCACGATGTTCTTGGCGATGTAGCGAGCCACATAAGCCGCCGAACGATCCACCTTTGTCGGATCCTTGCCGCTGAACGCCCCTCCGCCATGCCGGCCCGCGCCGCCGTAGGTATCCACGATGATCTTGCGGCCGGTGAGTCCGGTGTCGCCCATCGGCCCGCCGATGACAAAACGCCCCGTCGGATTGATGTGGTACTTGGTGTTCTCGTCCAGCCACTCGGCCGGAAGCACAGCCTGGATCACATGCTTGTGGATGTCGGCGCGCAGTTCTTCATTTCCAACCTGCTCGGCATGTTGTGTTGAGATGACCACCGCATCAATCCGGACCGGCTTGCCCGCCTCGTCGTATTCCACCGTCACCTGGCTCTTGCCGTCGGGACGCAGGTACGGCATCTTGCCGCTCTTGCGCACTTCCGACAGCCGCCGGGTCAGCTTGTGAGCCAGCGAAATCGGCGCCGGCATCAGTTCCGGCGTCTCGTTGGTGGCGTAGCCGAACATCATGCCCTGGTCGCCCGCACCGCCCGTGTCCACGCCCTGGGCAATGTCGCCCGATTGGCGGTTGATCGACGAGATGACTGCGCAGGTGTTCGAATCGAAACCGTAGAGCGCGTTGTCATAGCCGATCGAGGCCACCACGCCCCGCACCAACGTCTGGAAGTCGACATACGCCTTGGTCGTGATCTCGCCGGCAATGACCACCAGCCCCGTCGCCGTCAGCGTTTCCGCGGCAACCCGGCTGTATGGATCCTGCTCCAGGCAGGCATCCAGAATGGCGTCGGAAATCTGGTCGGCGATCTTGTCAGGATGCCCTTCCGTCACAGATTCTGAGGTAAACAAAAAACGATCGCTCAACTGTCAAATCCTCCAGTACGTCTGATGCTCGATTTCGCTAAGGGCTTTTCTATTTTCGAACCGTGTGCCGCCACCGTCATTCCCGGAAGCGGGAGCAGCCCAATCCAGCAATACATCTCTTCATCGTAATGCGCTCCAGCCGCTGACGGCAAAGCGAACCATGCCCAACGGACAGCACGGAAGCCTAAGTCGCTTGATCGGCGGGCTGAATGGGGAGGAATGTGATTGTCTCAGGATGGAACAAATTGTTTAGCGGCGCAGCCAGAGGCTCACCTTGCCAGCTCTGCCAATCCACATGCCCAGGCTGTGGGCGATCCTGGCATTGAACGAATCCCGGCCCGGAATAATCGATGTCCACCAGCCGGCCCGGAAACCGTAGTACCTGACCGCAAAGAACATCGCAATGCCGACCACCAGCAACAGCAGCAGAGCTCCGGCCCACTTCAAGCGCTCTGTGGCCGCATCCCGGGGTCGCACTCTTGCCCGCCCCACGTTGGCCGCGAACTCAATCCAGTTGCGATCGTCGTCCAGCAGCTGTCCGGAAGCGACGTACGCGCGTTGAAAGCGCGAAATCCAGTCCATCTCGTCCAGGCCCAGTACGTTCACATAGCCGCGCACAATGCCCTTGTTCAGGATTCCACCCGGAAGCACACGGAATTCGTTCTCCTCCAGCGCCACCAGGTGTCGCTGGCTGATCTTGGTCACCTCGGTAATCTTTTCCAGCGCGATGCCGCGGCTTAACCGCTCCATCCGCAGGTCTTCACCAAAGCTGCCCACTCTCATCAGATACGGGACACTTTCCAAAAAAGATTTCCACAGACACGATAAAACCTAATCGTGATCCAGGTCAAAAAGCACAAGAGGTGTTTTCACGTATTTTCCTATACTGGAACAACCGATTACAACGGTAACGAAGGGTCTTTTCCCGCCAGCGTCCCGATTTTTACGCCTGACTTAACTCAAATTCGCTCCTTCCTAAGCTCATCTTCGCATGTTGCCCCAAAATCTGTGCAAAATCATTCGCCCTTCTCTTGCTGATACCCTTGCCAATGGAGGCAGTAACCGTCTCAACCCTCTTATGAACAAGCTCGTCCTCGCCAATCTCATCCACCGCCCCATGCGTTCGCTGATCTCGGCAGCCGCAATCGCCATTGAAGTGGTCATGATCATCTCTGTCGCCGCCATCTTCCTCGGCCAGATCGACGGACAGAAAATCCGCACCAACGGCATCGGCGCCGACCTCATTGTCGCTCCGCCCAATGCCAGCTTCATCCAGGCAGTCGGCGGCGCGCCCATCCCTGCCGCCAACGCCATCGCCATCCGCAAGCTGCCGCATGTCGCCGTCGCGTCCCCTGCCATCCAGACATTCAGCCTCGCAGGCGGCTCGCCGGAAATCCTCTACGGCATCGACTACGCAAGCTATAACGCTCTTCGCCCATTCATTTACCTGGCCGGCGGACCCTTCCAGGGCCCCTACGACGTCATCGTCGACAACGTCTTCGCCTCCACCGGCAAGGGTTACCACGTCGGCGACACCATCCAGGTGCAAGGACATTCCTTCCGAATCTCCGGCATCGTGCAGAGCGGTAAAGGCGGCCGCAAGATGGTTCCCCTCGAAACCCTTGGCGCTCTCAATGGCTCACCCGGCAAATGCTCCCAGTTCCTCGTGAAAGCGGATACCGAGGCCAACGACGACCTCGTTCGCCAGGAAATCCTGAGCACCCCGGGCCTTCAGAACTACCGCATCTGGACGATGCACGAGTGGCTTTCCATGATGACTCCCGACAACATTCCAGGTTTTAACATCTCGCTGAATGTTGTCACCCTCATCGCCACACTGGTCGGCTTCCTGGTCATCTTCTTATCCATGTACACCGCGGTCCTTGAACGCACCCGCGAGATCGGCATCCTCAAATCCATGGGCGCTTCCAAGGGTGCGATCGTCAGTATGGTCCTGCGCGAATCTGTCCTGATGTCGGTGGTGGGCATCAGCCTCGGGATTGGCTTGACCTACGCCATCCACGCGTACCTCGACGCCAAATTTCCCACCCTGTTCTTCGAAATCACCGATGAATGGATCATCCGCGCGGCCATCATTGCCTTCCTCGGCGCTGTTCTCGGCGCCTCCTACCCGGCCCTCATGGCTGCAAGCAAAGACCCCATCGACGCCCTCTCCTACGAGTAGCATCCATTGGCAGGGCAAACAAAGGCCGGACAGGATCATCTCCTCGTCCGGCCTTTTGAGTTGAATCTCGATGTCCAGCATCTCAATCGATCAGCTTTTCAATCTCGTCCAGGTCAAATCGCGCCTTACTCCCCGGCAAGTCGAATGCCCTCGCCTCCAACGGTTCGAGCTTTCCTGAACTGTACCGATATTTCGGACCCTCGGGATCGATCACCACGATCGTCCCAATCCCCATCCGCTCATAATCGCCGCACCGAGTCATGATTTTCCGCAGAGTGTCTTCCGGCGACAGAATTTCAAAGACCGCAATTGGCGCTTCCTTGGCCACCGGTTCTTGCACCAGATTCCGATCCAAGAGCGTTACGTCGGGAACTCGATAACGAGTGGAGGACACTTGCACTCTCAATTCCGGTCGTACTCGAACGCCGCCCTTTCTAGACTGTTGCCGAAACCACGCGCAGATTGCGTCTTGCCAGGCAGAATGATCATTCTCTCCCATGGGCCGCTCCTCGATCGAGCCGTCCACATAATCCGCGTCGGGTTCATAGGAAGTTCTTAGGTAGACTTCCACCGGAACAAACGCTGTCGCCGCCATAGCCCCTCCATGGATTCCTATCTTACGCCGATCCGAAAGATCGCTCACACAACGGAAGCTCCTATTCCGAACAGACTTTGTCCAGTTTTTCGAGCATGGCCGTCCAGCCAAACCGATTCCGGTTCACTAACTCCACATTGGGAACACGCTCGTGCTTCAGCGTCACTTCCGTCCCACCTTCCACCTCATTAAAACCCACCGTCACCAGCGTCGGATCTCCCGGATCACCCTCCACTTCCCAGCTGAAAACCAGCAACTCCTCAGCCACAATCCGCTGGTAGGTTCCGGTGAACGTGACGCACATCTCCTGGCCTGTTCTGGGCGACGGCCCCTGCATCGCCGCCCGAAACTGGCCGCCCTCCCGCAAATCCACGTCCACCGTCGTCGGCTGCATCGGACCGGGTGCAAACCAGCGCATCATCTGTTCCGCGTTGGTCCACGCAGCAAATACCCTTTCGCGGCTGGCCTTCACTACACGGCTCACCGTCAACGTTAAATTCTCACTTGTGCTCGTCTCCATCGTGCTCATCTCCAGTCTCCTCAAGGAATTTGTCCAACGACTCCAACTGCCCACTCCAGAACTTTTCGTAGTAGGCCAGCCACTCTTCTGCTGGCCTCAGACTCGCGGCTTTCAGTCGCACAATTTGAAAACTCCCCCGTCGCTCCCGCGCAATCAGTTCTGCCGCCTCCAGCACTTTGAGGTGCTTGGAAACAGCAGCCAGCGTCAAGGCAAACGGCCTGGCAACTTCGCCCACCGTCCTTTCGCCCCCTGCCACGTTACGCAAAATCGAACGACGAGTGGGGTCAGCCAACGCATGAAATATTCTGTCCAACCGTGCTGTGTTCGCGCTATTCACCAAAGCATTCAACCATCTGGTTGAATCATAATGCAGGAAAGATCCCGAGTCAACCATTTGGTTAAATGATCAGCAAGTTCTCTATATACTCGTTTCAAAGCCCTGACACAGGTACATTGGCAAAGAAGTGCCGTGGAGATTCTCGCTTCGCATGACCAAAAAACGCTTGGCTTACACCCTCTGGATCGCCGTCATCGCGCTGTTCGCCCTAGCCCATGCCTGGCACCTCCGCGCCGACTTCCCCAACTTCTCGCCCTGGGAAGACTGGTCCAAGTACACCGACGAAGGCTGGTACGGCAACGCCGCCATTCGCGCCCACCTCTTCGGCAACTGGTACGTCCCCGGCGACTTCAACCCCGCCCCCGCGGTTCCGGTCTGGCCCGCGCTCCTCTGGCTGCTCTTCTTTGTCACCGGCGTCACGATCCAGGCCGCCCGCGGACTCGCCGTCGCCTTCTTCTTTCTCAATCTCGTCCTCAGCTATAAGCTCTTTCGCGAACGCGGCCCGCGCTGGGTCGGCCTGTTGGCCGTCACCCTGCTCGTCACCAGTCCCTTTCTTTATTCCTTCAGCCGCCTCGCCATTCTCGAACCACTTCTCCTCGCCTTCACTCTCGCCGCCATGAACCTGGCCATCCGCCTCCATCGATACTATCGCCACCAGACATGGGTCGCCATCCTCATCGGCCTGCTCTTCACCGGCATGATGCTGACCAAGACCACCGCCATCTTCCTGCTCCCCGCGCTGATCTGGATGATCGCTCTACCCGTCCGCCAAAAACGGCGATTGATTCCGATCTCTCTCTCCGCCGGCGGCGCAGCCGCGCTCTCCTTCAGCGCCTGGATGCTTTTGGTGGTCAGCAAGGGTCTCTTCGCCGACTACAAGTACCTCTTCTTCGTGAACGTCTACAAGAAGCCGCACGGCGTCTGGCCTCGCATCCTCAGCTTCTGGTGGTCCTTCCACGGAGGCCTCTGGGCCGACATCGTCCTCATCCCGCTGGCCGGCCTGCTTGTCCTCGCCGCCATCCTCTTTCGCAAGCGAAAAAACAAGCTCGGGCAGAACTGGACAAACGGCCTGCTGAACGATCCCCTCTTTTCCGGATCGGTACTTGCAGTCGCCGGCTATCTCGCCTTCATGACCTACCAGAATCACCCGCAGCCGCGCTACTACACCGTCGTGGCCTTCTTCTGCTTCTTCATCGTGGTAAGGGTCATCGCCCAGCTGCTTTACCAAAGCGACCGCGAACGCCGGATTGGCTACGTCTTGCTCGCCCTGGTCGGCGTCACCGCGCTCTTCAACGGCGCCTGGACCTTGAAGTATGTCTTCCATCCGCAGTACACCTGGATCAATGCCGCGCGCAGCCTGACCAGCTATATTGACCAGCACCCCAATGGCAACCGCCTGCTCGTCTCCATTAGCGGCGATGAAATCACCCTCATCACCCACCTGCCCTCGCTCTGCGACGACTTCGGTACAGAAGAGCTCCCCGACAAGCTGGCCAAATACAAGCCCGGTTGGTACGCCGCCTGGAACGATATGGACCCCGGCACCCTCGAAGACCTCCACGTCCACTTTTCCCTGGAACAAGTCGCCAGCTTCCCCGCCTTCGACGACCCCGACCGCAACGTCCTCGTCCTGTTCAAGCTCCATCCCCTTCCCCATGGCGAAGTCCGCGAGCCCGAAGGCCCCAATCTCGCCCAACCCCTCCCCGGGGACAAGATCGACATCGACGTCGACTAACTACATCTTGACAACACGACTTACCGTGCTACTGTAGCTAGTTCCCGCGCCACCGAGTAATCCGCGTCATAAGTGCTCAGTGGTGTGCGTGGACAGCGAAGACAGACAGCTGAGTCCGGGAAATCATCTACGCGGACTATGATCTGTTCCGTCTGCAAAACCGTCGGGTCCAATTCCTTTAGGAGGCAAGTGAATGGCTGCCGCCACTCCTGCACCAGGCCAATCAAATGTCGGATCTGGCCCAGTCACAAGTCCGGAAATCGTCCAGCAATGGGCGAAACTGCCGGGTCTCCCGAAAAGAAAAGATGATCTCAAAGCGCTCTGGGCCGGCTCAAATCAGGCGTTGTCGGCAGACTGGGACGCAGGCGCTGCGGAATTGGCTGACGGGCTCACTCCTTATGCCAGAAACGGTCAGGTCATCGACCAGCCCTTCATCAAAGGACTGGACCCGTCGACCGTGGAGCAGTTATCGAAACGCCTCGGGTGGTAAAGAGACGAAGCAATACGTTCCGTCAATCAATGAGGCGACAAGATTCTTGTAGGAGAACCCGCATGTCGTTTTCCAGGAAACACCTGGCCGCTCTGGGAATGTTCATCTTGATAAGAGCCGCTGCAGCTCATGCCGAAGATGCATCCATCCCTTATGTGATCCTAAGTACCACCCAGATCTTGGTGGGCATAGATTGCACCACGGGTTGTACCCCCGCAATTTTTACCGACCTCGGAACACAGGTTAACTCGCAAGGCAAGGTCGTTCCTGCACTAACCGGCAGTCGATATCAGCCAGACCCCTTCTGGAGCGTCGTTACCCTCGATGGCCAGGACAAGATCAGATCCGGTGGCTCGTATACCTTATCGATTCAGCATGAAGGAAAGGACGGACAGGCAGATCTACTCTCCATCAGCACTCGCCCGGAAGTGAAACTAGCCCCCGGAGGGGCCGCGAAAGGTGCAGCCAACCTGGTGGGTACTGTAGCTTTCAGTTTGCCCGGAAGCAACATCCCAATCGCCAACAGCGGCAATTTTGCCTGTCCTCCCGAGAAGGCTCATCCGTTACACC
>CAILBQ010000776.1 GCA_903832475.1 uncultured Acidobacteriota bacterium
CGACCGAGAGGTTTGAATCCGTGCGACGTCAAGGACTCATCATTCACGAAAGGTAGTTCGACGGCCCAGTCGTGGGGCAGGTTCAGGGAGCGCCACTTGGAGTCGTCAAACTTGATCGTGGCGAATTCGAACTCGCCGGTTTTTGCGAAGTCGCCCTGGCTGGCGCCAAAGCCGAGATCGCGTGCTGGATCGGTCCCATGGCCGAATCGGAACTTCCAATCGAAGTCGAACAGCAGCTTTTCTCGCGGGGCGATCGCTTGCCCGTTTGCAGCGTCAAGGGCTTCCGCCCAGGCGCGTCGAGTCAGTACCGAGGAAGCAGACAAGGCCAGTGTAGAAAGGGCCGCGTTGCGGAGCAGATCACGGCGCGTGACAGGATTCATGGATTTCTCCTCGCAGCCAATGCAAGAATGCGTTCGGCGGTGGCGTGTGCGGTTCGGCAGAAGGAAAACCGTCCTCGCTGAGCAATGCCGAATATACAGGACGCGCAGGAACGGCGTAAACGCTTTCATCGGGCAGGACCAGACACCGGAACGAGGCCCAGCAGGATGCCACTCTGTTACACTTGCAAAGGTATCAAAGCTTGGGAGAGATGGCCGAGTGGCTGAAGGCGCACGCTTGGAAAGCGTGTATACCGCAAGGTATCCAGGGTTCGAATCCCTGTCTCTCCGCCATAACCTATCATAGAATCAGTTCGATGAATACTGTAAGGCTCGGCCAGGCCGTATCGGTCTGTTGGTCTCATTCCTATCCATCAACAACTTACACCGTACGGCTGCTGTCCTGGCGCGGAGAACGGGTGGACCGGGCAGAAGCGCAGCCGTGCAGGCCCTTTGTCGACTTCAGGGTTCATTGCGCCTGAGCATCCAGGAACACAAAGCAGCCGGCAATCAGCCAACTGAAAGTCGATTGAACCATTGTGCAATCGGGCCGGACGCGTGGCGAAAACTGCAGCGGATCCGGCCCCAACTTTGCTCGCAGGCAATCAGCTGTGACCATGCGGAAGTGCCGTGCTCTGTCCTCGATCGGCCGGCTTCGGTCCTGCAGGCAGACTGACCTTCCCCTTGTTTCGTACAGCTTCGATCTCCGCTCCCAGCTTCTCGGTCACGTCGACCATACGAATACCCTCAAGGCCACGGCGTTTGGCAACGATGCGATAGTCGAAGCCGATACTTGCTTTGCCGTTCGCAGATTCGCGGACCTCAAAACCATTCGCCGATTCATTTGTGATGTAGAGAGACTGAGCATCCCCTTTTGGCGTGAGAAAGACGTGGTATTCCACGCCGGTATTGGCCATATCGATGAAGGCCGGGTCGAGGTGGATGACGGCCTTACCACCAACCAGCGATCCGGATCCGTAGTCTTCCAGCCAGTTCTCCGAAGACTGCATGGAGTAAGTCTCAACTTGCCGTGCACTGGCCGTTGTGACCACGGATTTGATCTGGCCGGTACAAGCCAGATCGCCATTTTCACCGATGCCGCAGGTTCCGCCTGGTCCCTGCGCTTGAACTACGCTGAAGAGGGTGTTCGAGGTGCCGGTTGCGGTATTGACGGCGAGCAGAGCGGCGGAGCCGGCGTTGTCGGTGCGGAAATAGCCGCCGAGGCTGTTGGTTGAGACGCCGGTTACTGCATTGCCGTTGAGGGCTCCGCCGTAAACCCCAGTGTTGCTGGTGGAATATCCCTGCACACCAATGCCCGCGGTGGTGATGCCGTAGACGCCGGAACCGTTGGTCACATTGCCGTAGACGCCGATAGCAGCCGGGTCGGTGGAGGCGTTCACGCCTGCCAGGGCAACGTGAGTGGTGCTGTTGTTGTTGAAGCTACCAGCATTCCCGTCGCCTGCATTGGTTGCGTAGACAGTGGCGTTGTAGGTCGCCGTATTGCTGAAGTACCCGGCATATCCGGTGTACGCATTGCCGGCGATGGCGCTGCCGTAAGGGGAGTTCCCCAGCACGCCGGTGCCGTACGCGGCTTTTCCGATGAATCCGACAGCCTTGGCGTCGCTGGATGAATTGACGCCCTCGAGCGTTGCGCTCGACGCGCTGGAATTCGAGAAATAACCGGCGATGCCCCCGCCGGAATTGGAACTGAAAAGCGTGGAGGCGGTCCCCTGGCTTAAGAAGTGGCCGGCGGTGCCGGTGGTGGAGACGCCATACACTCCGTAGCTGGACTTGGACGTGCCGTAGACGCCATAGCCGGCAGCGGAAGTGCCGTAGATGCCGCTGCCGTTCGTCGAGATTCCGTAGACGGCATTGCCATTCGCGACGCTTCCATAGGTTCCGATTGCGTTGTAGTCGGTGGATGCGTTGACTCCAGCCAGCGCCACGTGGGATGCACTGTTGTTGTTGAAGCTGCCTGCGTTGCCCAGGCCGGAGTTGACGGCGTACACGGTGGCGTCGTACAGCGCGTTATTGCTGAAGTATCCGGCGAAGCCAGTTCCCGTGGCAACATCGAGACCGTCGCCAGAACCCGTGTTCTTTGCGGTAAGTGTGGCCGGCGATGCGGACCCGCTGGCGAAGCTCGCGCCTGAAGTGAAAGCGTTGTACGCAGAGAGTTGCGGAAGCTTCGTGGTATCGACGTTGAGTGTCACCGTTCCCGATGTTCCGCCTCCAGTCAAGCCTGTTCCAGCTTTGACGCCGGTCAGCGTGCCGGTTCCGGGAAAGGTCTGCTTGCTGTTGAAGGTGATGATGCCGGTGGGCGCAATGGACAGGCCGGTGGCAGCGGGGGCTGCAGTTCCAGTGCTGAACAGCAGAGCCAGCCTGGACGATGGCGCGGCTGAGTTGTTGCCGACGGTTTGAGCCTGCCAGGCGAAGTTCTGGCCGACTGCCGATCCGCCGCTGAGGAAACTCGAGGCCGACAGCAACAGCCCTGGAGAACTGGCTCCCGCGCTTGCTGTCGCGACTGCACTGGGAAGAGCTACATTGCCACGGAAGGTAGCAGCGCCCTGGACGTCGAGAGTGGTTGCGGGGGCGGTTGTGCCCACGCCGATCTTCGCGGCCGTTCCTGTCCCAGTCTGGCTCAAAGCCGAGTTGCCAAGCACGGTGGCGCTGGTCCATAGCGGGATGGCTCCCGCGGTGCCGCCGCCCGTAGGTGAAGCCTCTGGCGCAATGTTGCCCGGGGAATTGGCCCCGGTAGCGCGAAGCTGGTTGGACAGTTCATTGAACTCGTCGTGGGTTACGAACGAGGCCGCCGGCTGTCCGCCAAGACTTTCGGAATCCGCAGACTTGAGGGAGTACGGAACACTGGTGAGCAGGGTCCGCGGCTGCTCGTTTTCTCCAATCTGCATGCCCAGCCAGCGAGGCTCACCGGCAAGAAAAAGTACGTGCGGCAAGCCAATCGCCGATCCGGCTCCCAGGATTACTGTGTATTCACCTTTGGCGCCAAATTTGACCTGCTGCTGTTCGCTCCATAGCGGCTCCTCGCTGTGTTGAGATGGGTAAATGGAAAAGCGGACCAAGCGAGATTGGGACGCGTAGTCGACGGCCGCCCCCTGGGTGCGAACGAGGTTGGGTACCGGCTGCTGGCTGCTCTGCTCGATGGCTGCTGCCGGTAATGGCGCTTCCTGGGCTCCGGCCAGGGACGCAAAGAAGACAGGCGCTGTCAGGCAAACAACGACTGAGGCGCGGACGATTGGAAGTCGAAGGAAAATCATTTGGATGCACTCCCCGTGGCGGGCACGGCAGGGTTAAGAAGCTATTCACGGTCGGGTCAGTCGCACTCATCTGTTGTTGTCTGACCATGGTGATTGCGCGGGCCGCTCACGGTGAGGAGCGACCAATCTGAGAATTCAACCCATCGAACCTGGACGGGCTAATCCACGGTCAGTTCAACGGTGGTGCTGTGCGAATCAGCCCCGCTGGTCGCGGTAACGGTGATGGTGGTAGTAACCGGGCGCTTGGAGTGGCCACCGCAGCCAAGCAATACCGTCGCGGCACTGAAAGATGCCAGCATCAGTAGGACGAGCAGCAGTCTCCTGGACCATTGCCGGCGCTGCCGTCTCGGTATGGTGAAGAAGAGTAAGGCGAGGGAAAGGGATCCAGCGGGCCAGACCGGAATGCTGTCCATGTTCGCAGATGTTGAGCTGGTCTGGATCGTCAGAACGGAGTTGGCCGTCCCGGCACCGGGAGTCACTGAGGCAGGGGAAAAGCTGGCCGAGGCACCCGTCGGCAATCCAGATGCTGCCAGCGTGATCGCGCTGTTGTAAGGCCCTCCCGTGGTCCCGACGTTGATCGTGAACAGCGCGGCGGCGCCTCGTTTTGCCGTCGCGGTCGCTGGACTGGCGGAGACGTTGAATTCTCCCTGAGGGGGTGCTGTGCCGGTTCCGCTCAGCGTGATGACGGCCGGTGACGTGGAGGCGTTGGTGGCGATGGTGATCGATGCTGAGTAGGTTGTCGCCGCTGCCGGGGTGAAAGTAACAGTGATGGCGCAGCTTGCACCTGCCGCCAGAGAAGCTCCGCAGTTGTTCGTCTCGGCAAAGTCGGTGGGGTTGGCGCCGGTGACGGAGATTCCCGAAATCTGCAATATCGCCTGACCGCTGTTGGTCAACGTCGAGGACTTTGCTGCACTCGTTGTCCCCTGAGTTTGATTGCTGAAGCTGAGCGAACCCGCCGAGAGCGAGGTTGCGGGGAATTGCAGGGTGTAGGTTGCGGAGGAGACGGCGCTGTCTTCGTAGCCTCCCAGCTTGCCGACCGCCTTCAAGGTGGTTCCGGTCGTCGCAATTGTGATTGGGGATGAGTACAGCACGCCGTTGGATGGGCCGGATCCGTCGGTCGTGTAGAAAATCTGGGCTCCGGTTGTGGTTGACGCCAGGCTGACAGTCTGACTGCCGCTGTACGTGCCGCCGGGCGGCGTGATTGTGGGTTTGGCCACTTGCAGCGTGTAGGTGGCAGAGGCGACGGCACTGTTGGCGTCTCCCGTAGCGATGGCGATTGCTTTCAGAGTTGTGGCATTCTGCGCGATAGAGACGGGAGCGCTGTAGAGCGTAGAAGTTGCGCTGGGAGCCGAGCCGTCCGTGGTGTAGTAGATTTTCGCGCCGGCGGTGCTGTCGGTGATGGTGACGGATTGGTTGCTGTTGTAGGTGCCCGTACCTGGCGTGAGAACCGGCGTGGCCGTCGTGATTGCCTGGGTGCCGGTGCCGGTTACGACAAAGGTGGTCGTGGTGGTGATGTTGTCGCCGGGGATGACCGAGACCACGGTGATGGTGGCGCTGTAGGCCTTCGCGTTGGTGGGCGAAAACGTGATGCTGAGCTGGCAGCTCTGGCCAGGAGAGTAGCTCGAGGTGCAGGTTCCTGCGTTCACCGCAAATGCAGGGTCACTGGAGGCTAGAGATTGAATCTGAGAGGATTCGTTGTAACCCTGGGCGGTCAGGGTTTCGGTCTTGGGGGCGCTGGTGGTTCCGGTGTTCTGCGAACCAAAGCTCAGGGTGGCAGGGCTGGCGACGTTGTAGATGCCGACCGAGGTTCCAGTAACCGAAATCGTCGAGATGGAGTTGGACGAATTCAGCGAATTGGACTTCACGGTGATGGTGCCGGAATATTTTCCTGCATGAGCCGGAGTAAACGTCGCAACGATCTGGCAGACTGCTCCAGCGGCTACCTGGATGCTTGGCGCGCAGTGATTCGGCTGGCTGGCGTCGAGGCTGAAATCTGCATCGTCCAGGGTGAAGGCGGAGATGATCAGCGACTGGTTTCCGCCGTTGTAGATGGCGCCCGCCTGGGCGCTGCTGGTGGCGCCGATGCCCACGTTGCCAAAGTCAATGACGGTGCTGGAGTGAGAGCGATCCACCACGTCCAGGGTGGTGTAGTTGGAGATGTTGACCGTGCCATCCGGACCCACCGATACGCCGAGAGGCGAGGCGCTCGAGTCAAGGACGACCGACGGAGTGGAGTAATCAGTCCGGGACAGGACGGCTACGCCGCCTGTGGAACTGTAGCGCGTCGCGTAAAGGGTGTTGGCGGCGTCGACG
>CAILBQ010000777.1 GCA_903832475.1 uncultured Acidobacteriota bacterium
GGCTGCAATTGAGGCGGAGGCGGAGTGGTGTTGATGGGCTTCTGCGCGGAGTAGGCGCCGGCAGCGGCGTCCTGCGCTGAGGGGGTGTATTGCGCCTGGGTGTAGGTGCTCGATACCGGGGCGCGTCCGGGAGCGGATTGATTTGAAGCGGGCGATTGATTCGCTGGTCCGGTTGATCCGGGCTGTCCAGGACCGGCGGCCTGACCCTGTCCAGGAAACGGTTGGGCGCTGGTTGCGTTAGGGAGGTAGCGGATGGTGAATCCCTGGGTCAGCTGCCCATCGGTCTGATCGACCAGCATGGCCTGGGCGCGGGCGGCGGCGGGACTCATCGGCTGGGAAGAAATCCGCATGCCCTGGGTGAACGGGTCGGGCAGAGGACGTGCGCTGGCCTGCGTGGCGCGTGTATTCAGCGTCTGCCGGTTGCGCTGCTGCGGGGTGGCTTGCGGCGAATTCTGGGGCACCAATTGCGGGTAAACCGGGTCAGTTTTGAGCGGCGGATTGGCGGGCGCGGAGACTTGCGAACCGGATTGCGGACTGGCTTGCGAACCAGGCTGAGGCGGGGTATAGCTTTGGCCGCTGTCGTCGGTAGTGGTGGTCACGTTTTCTTCTGAAGCCGGAAGGCGCATGCGCCCGCTATAACTGACGGCCCCGGGACTTTTCTTGACGGTTGTTCCGGTTCCGTCAACCTTACTCGCGTCGGTTTTGGGAGTTGTATTCCCGGCGCCTGAATTGCGAGAGCGCCGCGTATTCGAAGACTGCGGCGAATAGGGTGGAATGACTGGATTGGCCGGCGTAGAGGGCACGATTTCAGAAGAGGATGGAAGCGGAACCGTGGTGGTGGTCGGGACTGGGTAGACGGGCATGGTGGCGGGCGCCTTGTTGGACGGCAAAGCCTGCGACTGCGGCGTCAAGACGACCGGTGCGGATGGATCATAGGGATCGTGCCCATAGGCGGGCAGTGGAGGAATCTTCGACCGCGGAGACTTCCCTGCCGGCTCTTCGTCGGGATTGAGCAGGTGAGCCAAATCAGAGGCAGTTGCGGGTCGGCCGCCGGTGAAGTTCTGGTCAGGATGGACGAGTTCGTGTGCGAGTTTGTCCTGGGGGGTAACTTCGGGCATGGCGGCGAGCGAGGCACGCCAGTAGTCGGCGGCGCGGCCATTGTCGCCGCGTGCCTGCTCGAAGCGAGCCGCCAGGGCGAGGATGGCTGAGTCGCGTGGAAAGCGGTCGAGCGCCTGGCGGAGCCAGTCCTCGGCCTGGGCCTTGTCGTTGGCCGCCAGTGCGGCGCCGATGGCTCCGCCGAAGTCGCCGGCCGACGCGTCCTGCATATCGATCTGCTTGAAGATGGAAAGCGCCTCGCGGGTCTTCCCTACCCTGAGGTATCCGCCGGCCACGGCCTTGCGGACGCCCAGGTTGTCGGGAAATGCCTGGGCTGCAGCATCCAGGATGTCGATGGCGCGGGACGAATTGCCGGCGTCGAAAGCGGCCGATGCACGGCGCACGCTCCAATTGGCCCACAGGCCCTGGATGGTCTCGCGCTGGGGAACGGTCAGGTCTTCCCTGGCTCCGAGGTTCATCAACACTGGATAGAGAGCGCGATCGTTCTTGGTGTTGTAGAGCACGTA
>CAILBQ010000778.1 GCA_903832475.1 uncultured Acidobacteriota bacterium
CGAAGTCTTTTAGAGAGTGCATTCACACAAGAAACTCCAACTCCGTGCAATCCCCCCGACACCTTATAGGTTGCCTTATCAAACTTACCACCCGCATGAAGGATAGTCATGACAACTTCTAAAGCTGTCTCACGATGATCTCCGTTCAGAGGCTTAGGCCTTCTTCGGCGTCGGAATTAAATCCCTAGCCGATCCTTCAGCATCCGGACCCGATCACGCGCAACCGTTAATTCAGTGCGCCTCCGGTCCTTCAACGTAACAACCACCTTGCCGGCAAACCAGGAGTTCACCTCCTGAATGAAGTCGACATTCAACAGCGTCGCGCGATGGATGCGTAGAAAGCGTGCCGGATCGAGCCGTTGTTCAAGCTCGGCAATCGTCTGATCGACGCAGTGCTGCTGCCCTTCCACCACCGCATACGTGAGCTTGTCCTTGGCAACAAAATATGCAACCCCACTCAGATCCAGAAACGTAACCCGTTCTCCTACCCGGATCGCAATGCGTCGCAGAGGCTCTGCTTGCGGATTACGCAGCCTCGCAGCCAGCTCCTTCAGGATTTCCCCTACACCTTCCTCCTGCTGCCAGTGAGCCTTTGTCACAGGACGAAAGCGACCAAGTTTTCCGATAGCGCGCTTCAGCAATTCCACATCGACCGGCTTCACCAGGTAGTCAATCGAATTCACCTCAAACGCTCGAAGCGCATAGTCATCGAAAGCCGTCGTGAAGATCACACAGGGCTGCTCTCCCAGGCGCGACAGCAGTTCAAATCCATTCATCCCCGGCATCTGGATATCCAGAAAAAGCACATCCACACTTTCAGAGTTCAGGAATTCAAGGGCAACCGAAGGATCGGTAGCCGTACCCACAATCTCAAGCTCGGCAAAGTCCGCGAGCAGCCGTTTGAGGCGCTGGATGGCTAACTCCTCATCGTCGACAAGATAGGCGCGAAGCTTCGCTTTATCCATTTGTTTCCTCGACATCCCGGCTCATTGGAAGATGCAGACGTACGATGTTCCTTCCATCGCTTTGAGAGACTTCAAGCCAGCCGCCTTCGCCGAAAAGTAGCTCCATGCGTGCCATCAGATTCGCCAACCCATGATTTGGAGAGATCGTCGCAAGATCAAATCCAGGCCCATCATCGCTCACCTCCAGGATCAAAACATCTTGATCTCGCAGCCCCGAAATCTGTCCACACATCTCGATCGACCCGCCCTGCTGGCGTTGCGCGATGACATGCTTGATGCAGTTCTCCACGATGGATTGCAGTGCCAGCGGAGGAACTCCCGCCCCTTCCAACGAAGAAGGAATATTCACTTCGTAGCGCAGCCTGGGGCCAAAGCGCGCCTGTTCGATTTCCAGGTAGTCCCGCACAATCTTTAACTCCTGGCTGAGCGGCACCAGGCCGCCATGATTTGCATTCAGCGAGAAACGCAGCAGAGAAGCGAGTCGGCCCACGATGGCTTCGGCACGCTGTGGATTGTCAGGGATCAGCGAGGCAATAGAGTTCAGCGTATTGAATAGAAAGTGAGGGTGTATGCGAGACTCGAGCGAAGAAAGGCGCGCTTCCGCCAGCAGCTTGTTCGCCCGCTCTTGCTCTACCTCGCGCGTCCGCAGTTCGAGTACGGCTGCCTGCAGCTTGTAGCGCAAGGTTTCGTAAGCTGAGATGCTCAGGCCAAACACAAGTGCGATGACCAGACTGAAAGGAAACGATACCCAGAACTCCTGCCAGTAATAGCCTCTGGGCGTGAGGC
>CAILBQ010000779.1 GCA_903832475.1 uncultured Acidobacteriota bacterium
ATCCGTTTGGGAATGTGTTGAGTTTGCAGAGTGCTTAGAGTTGCTATCCCGATCTCAGAGGCGAGACCGGTGGCGCCCGGCCCATTGTTCCACGTGGACCAAATTGTCCGGAGAGGGCTGGTGGAGAAGCAGATTCCCCTGAGGGGAATGACAGAAAGAAAGGCAAGAGCAAGAACCGAGGCAAATGCGCCGCGGGTCCTTCGACTCGCTGCGCTCGCTCAGGATGACAGCTTGGAGAGAAGGGGGGACGGCGGGACCTTGGATTTGCACAGTCGAGGGGGACGGGTGGAGTTCTATGCTGGAACTTGAGTCTCTTGAGTGATTTGGCGTGAGTGATTTTGCACAAAGCGTGAAGCAGCAGGCGGACATCGTCAAGGTGATTGGCGGGTATATCCGGCTGAGGAAGGCTGGGGCGCAGAATTATTCGGGGCTGTGTCCGTTTCACAAGGAGAAGTCGCCTTCGTTTTCGGTGCATGCGGGACGGCAGTTTTACCACTGCTTTGGGTGTGGGCAGTCGGGGGACGTGTTCAGCTTTGTGGGGAAGATTGAGAATGCCGGGTTTCCCGAGGCGGTACGGATCGTGGCGGGGAAGTGCGGGATTCCGCTGCCCAAACGCGAGTACAACTCGCCGGAAGAGGCGGCGGAGGCGGGGCTGCGGCGGCGGCTGCTGGATCTGCACGAGGCGGCGGCGATTTTTTTTGAGGAGCAGCTGAAGTCGCCGGATGGGGCGCTGGCGCGGGAGTATCTGGCGGGGCGCGGGGTGACGGCGGAGGCGGTGAAGACGTTTCGGCTGGGGTATGCGCCGGATAACTTCAATGCGCTCAGGGATCGCCTGAGCGGGATGGCGGATGCGGAGACGCTACGAGC
The DNA here is from genome assembly GCA_903832475.1 of uncultured Acidobacteriota bacterium. GTDB lineage: Bacteria > Acidobacteriota > Terriglobia > Terriglobales > Acidobacteriaceae > Acidicapsa. Next base: position 868 of record CAILBQ010000779.1, read on the forward strand.
TTCGGGGCTGTTCAGTTCGAAGGAGGGGGAGAGTCGGCTGTATGACCGGTTTCGGCGGCGGGTGATGTTCCCCATTGCGAATGAGAGCGGGCGAGTGATCGCGTTTACGGCGCGGATACTGGACGGGGCTTCAAAACCCGGAGACAAGCCACAGGCCAAGTACATCAATTCGCCGGAGACGCCGCTGTATTCGAAGGGGCAGGTACTGTTCAACCTGGACAAGGCCAAGGGGCCGATGCGGTCGATGGAGTTCGCGCTGCTGGTGGAGGGGCAGATGGACTGCATTTCGGTGTTCATGCGGGGGATTCAGAACGTGATTGCGACGTCGGGGACGGCTTTCACGGAGCACCAGGTGGCGCTGCTGAGGCGGCAAACGACGAATGTGGTGGTGAACTTCGATCCGGATACGGCGGGCGCGGCGGCGGCGGAGAAGTCGATCGGGCTGCTGACGGAAGAGGGATTCACGATCAAGGTGGTGACGCTCGAGGGCGGGCTCGATCCGGACCGGTTTATTCGCGAGCGCGGGGTGGAGGCGTATGCGGGGGCGATTCGCGGGGCTCGGCGCCAGTCGGATTACTTGATTGAGCGGGCGCGGCAGAGCTTCCCGGGGTCGGGCGCTGAGGCCAAGATCAAGGCGATGAATTACCTGCTGCCGCATATCCGGAGGATTCCGCAGAAGCTGGAGCGGGACCAGTTTGCGCATGATGCGGCGCAGAAGCTGGGGATCGATTCGGCGGTGCTGCGGGATGAGCTGCGGCAGGCGGCGTTGAAGCGGCAGGATCATGTGGATGCGCGGGTCGAGACGCAGGCGGGCAGCGGGCTGCTGGCGTTTGAGACGTTTTTTGTGGAGGCGGCCTGCAATGACCAGAAGTCGGCGGCGGAATATGCCGAGCTGCATGCGAACCTGGCTGAGTTTGACCGCAAGCTGAAGGTGGAGGCGCGGGCGGACTGGCAGGGGCTGGTGCTGCCGAACCTGCCGGTTGGGTTGTTTGACCGGCTGGTGACGCGGGCGCAGCATTCGGATATCGAGGCGACGGGCGAGACGGAGGAGCAGCGGACGCTGCTGCGGAAGGTCTTTCTGCATGCCGGGGAGCAGGCGCGGACGCATGCGCAGGATCTGGAGATTGTGCGGGATCTGGAGATTCAGGCGCTGAGGCGGGAGATCCAGGTGAAGCGCGGGGCGCTGGAGGCGGCGCCGGATCGGAATTCGATGGAGATCATTCGGCTTTCGCAGGAGATTCTGGGGTTGGAGAGGAAGCTACGGGATTTGGAGTGCGAGGGGTAATGCTCCCGAAGACTGGAAGTGGAAGCAGCGCGTACATGTTAGACTAAGTCACATGACTAAGTCTTCACAGACGGTGAACGTTCACGAGGCGAAGACCCATCTTTCGCGGATTATCGCGCAGGTGCTTGCCGATGGAGAGCCGGTGACCATCGCTCGCGCGGGCAAGCCGGTGGTGATTGTCTCGGCGCATCCCGATTCGCGCCCCGCGCCGCGCAGGCTGGGCATGCTGCGGGGGAAAGTGCACCTGCCGGAGAATCTCGATGCTCTGGATGGAGAGATTCAGAAGATGTTTGAGGCTCAAAAGCCGTTCGAGAGCGACGGGCAGTGAACTATCTGCTCGACACGCACATCCTGCTTTGGTCGCTGATCGATCCGGAGCGGGTGCCGGGGCCGATGCGCCGCCTGATCGAAGACGCGGGGAATCGGGTGTGGTTCTCGGCTGCCTCGATCTGGGAAATCGCTATCAAGCACTCGCTGGCGAAAGCCGAATTTGCCGTGGAGCCGGCGACGATCTGGAAGGCTGCGCGGGAAACGGGTTTCGAGGAGTTGGCTGTGACGGCGGAACACGCGGTTGGGGTGGATGCTCTGCCCTGGCTGCATAAGGATCCGTTTGACCGGGTGCTTGTCGCGCAGGCGCGAGCCGCCGGGATGAAGTTGCTCTCGGTCGATCGTGAAGTCAATGCGTATTTCTCGCGGGGAAGGCGGAGGCCTGGAGCGTAGATCCTAGTTGATGCGGTCTGGGCGGTAACGGGCCTGATACGGCATGACGCTTACGACTTTGCCATAATTCAATCGGAACTCCACGCTGCGGATGATGAATGCTGCCGCGATCGCGAATTTGAGGATTCACGACACTCCAAGGTCATCCACGAACCGGGCATTTGGAACGACTTCGTCCCTGCCGATTTGAAGCTGGTCGCAGATGATGTCGACGAGACGACGCCAAACATCCTCGTTAGTCCGTTCTGCAGTGCCGTTAGCTGGCTCGAAGTGGCCTTGGTTCAAACTGAGGACAACTTGGGCGAGCTCGCCAGCGGTGTCTGCGGGCAATTCAGTAGCGAGCCTTGGTTTTGCGAGACGTTCCATAAGAGGCATGCTTGCGATGGCCAGTACGATCCAGAGCACAAAGGCTAGCGGAAACACAACCAATCCGTGCCAGCCCAGTGAGAGACCAGCAATACATGCCAGAATCGCAAGCAGGCTTCCGAAGAGGAAGGTGCGCTTGTAGATGTCCTGCTTTAGATCACCATTGATACGTAGCTCAGGCACTGAGAGCCCAATATTGTGCCGGATAAGCTGCCACTGCTTTCTTCGCGTTTCGTCAGGAAGTAGCGGAGACAGTCTAGTGGAAGGCCGGATGGAACGCCGTGGGACGCCGAGAGTGTCAACGATCGCCCGACGTGTTTTATAGAAGGCTTTGCTGGTCAAGC
>CAILBQ010000780.1 GCA_903832475.1 uncultured Acidobacteriota bacterium
AGCAGTCTTGCTTTTTTGGTGAAGATACTGAGCGGCTATGTAATCGGATCTCTCTAATCTGTATGAGACACGCATCAGTAGTACGCTTCCTGAGCAGACCAGCCCCTAAATTCTTGATGGTCGTTTAAGACTAGCGACCATTTGGGCTTGAGTCAATGCACCGTCTTCATCTTGCGATTGAGGAAGTCCATCATCAAATAGTTCCCCAGCGTATGCGGCGTGGTGAAGTAAGCCTTGCCTTTACACATGGCGCTCACCTTCTGCACAAACTGCACGAGCCCCGGATCGGTGGCCAGCATGAATGTATTGATGAGGATTCCGGCGCGACGGCAACGCGCCACTTCTTCCAGCGTCTCCGACAGCACCAGCGGATCGAGCCCGAATGCATTTTTGTAGATCCGCCCATCCGGCAAGGTCAGCGCGGAGGGCTTGCCATCGGTGATCATCACGATCTGCCGCATCTCCTTGCGCTGTCGGTTGAGGATGCTGCGCGCCAGACGCAGACCCTCGCGCGTGTTGGTGTAATGCGGCCCCACCTTGACCCGCGCAATCTGCGAAATCGGCACCTCTTCCGCTGAGTCGTGAAACAGCACCAGCGACAGCGTGTCCCCGGGATACTGCGTGCGAATCAGGTGCGACAGCGCCATGGCCACGCGCTTGGCCGGCGTAAAGCGGTCCTCGCCGTAGAGGATCATCGAATGCGAACAATCCAGCATCACCACCGTGGCGCAGCTCGATTGGAAGTCGCTCTGCTGCACGTGCAGATGCGGATAGTCGACTTCGATGGGCCACGTAATGCTCTCGCCTGGATGCTCCGCCGCATGTTGAATCATCGCCGCCGTCAGCGTCGCATTCGCATCAAGATTGAGAGAATCGCCAAACTCATAAGGCCGTATGCTGCCGTTGGTCTCCACGCCCGTCGATTGAAACGGCGTGTCATGCCGTCCCGCGCTCGACCGTCCCAGCGATCCCAGCAAATCCTGCAGCGTTTTGTAGCCGAGAAAGTCCAGCGACTTATCCGTCACCTCGAAGCGCGCCTGCGTCTGCCCATCGCCCGTCTCGCCCGCGGTCGTCGCCGGCCGCGAAGGATCGTGCGCCTCATCAATGCGAATGTAATCCTGCTGCTCCATGCGCTGAATCAGCTTCTCGATCAGCTGCTCGATCTGGCCTTCCTGCGCCATCTGCTCCAGCCGGTCGCGCATATCCTGGTCAAAGTCGCCATACTCCAGCGCCTGCCGCAGCGCCTCGCGGAGGTTCTCCATGGTGTGTTCGCCATTCAGTTCCTGGAACTGCGACAGTGGATCCTGAAACCCCGAGTCCAGCAGGTAGTCAGAAAGCTTCTGCATCAGGTCTTCGAGATCCATGTCCTCGGCCAAGTCGCCCGTGTACTTGCTATACCGAATCCTCTTCAATGCGACCTCCAACCCAGCAGCTACTCGTTTCATTCACAGAACAGTTTTGTCATCCTGAGCGCAGCGAAGGATCTGCGTTCCAGCAACCCCAACGAACCCCATGCCGAGCAACGCGAGAACCAAGTTTTTGCCCTTGCGGCGAAGCCGCGTCCGCCCGCACGGCAGGTGCCCCGCGCGGCTGAGGGCTCAGTTGAAATTTCCCCTCCGCCCCGACCGCCTTTGTTGCCAATCTTCATACTGCTGCTCATCTTCCGGCGCGTTCTTCTGCTCCCGTCGCGAAACCCTCTCTGGCGCCGCAAACCCTCGTTCCTCATTGCGGCTTAGCTTCTTGTGCGCATACAAGCCCTCGAGCAGGAACTCCGCCGCTGCGACAACCACGGCAGGCTCGTCCTTGCCCTTCACGCCCAGCGGAGCCAGCTTATCGGTCAGCCCTTGTATATCTCCCAGCTTCTTCACTATCCCCGCGGATGAATCGGAATCATCCACCTGCAGCGTCCCGCCCAGATGGAACCACTGCTCGATCTGCTGTGTGTTGGTGTCGGCAAAATACTTGTCATACACCTTGGCGACGGCGTTGCGCAGAATCTCGCGCACGATCATGTCGGCTCCGCGCAGTTCGCCTTCATACTCAAGCTCGAGCTTGCCCGTGATGCCCGGCAGCGCTGCATACAGGTCCGTAATGCGCGGGACGATGAGCTTCTCGCCATGCATCAGCGAACGCCT
>CAILBQ010000781.1 GCA_903832475.1 uncultured Acidobacteriota bacterium
CGCCGGTGGGCGGGACGCAGCCGATTCGCGTGGATGTGAGGGTGATTGCGGCGACCAACAAGAATCTGGAAGAAGAAATTCTCAAGGGGAATTTTCGCGAGGACTTGTTTTACCGGCTGAATGTGGTGCCGTTTTCGGTGCCTCCGCTGCGCGAGAGGAAACAGGATATTCCGCCGCTGGTTCGGGAGTTTCTGCGCGACTTTGGCATGCAATACGGGCGGCCCCGCATGGAGATCAGCGAGGAAGCGCTGAATGCGCTGGCGGAACATAACTGGCCCGGGAATGTGCGGGAGCTACGCAACTTAGTCGAGCGCGTGTTGATTTTGAATCCGCGCACGCTGCGCATTGAGAAGAAGCATCTGCCGCCGTTGACGCAGAAGAATTCAGGCAAGCATGGCGAGGATTTTTCGACACTGCAACAGGCGCGGGATGCGTATGAACGGGATTACATCCAGAAGAAGATTGAAGAGGCGAAGAGTAACATCAGCCGGGCAGCGGAGTTACTGGGGCTGGAGAGAAGCCACTTATATAGGAAGATGAAAGCGCTGGGGATTAGTGTCAGGGAGTAGGGACTTAGGGACGCGATGCTGCTGCCGGCATTCGGTTCCTCTCTTGCCGGACCAAACTGTTTATTGCTCGGGAGTGGGGAGGGCGAAGTCGACTCCCAGTTCGCGGTTGGCTTTCTGTGTAGCTTCAAGATCCAGCTGCTCGACGGGGATGTTACGGTAGCGGCGGTCGCGGTCACGGTCCCAAATCGAAAGCGTGGTGCGGCTGAGCAGATAGTTGTGGATCTGTTCTGCTGGACGACCGTCTTTGTAGATCAGTGTCACGGCTTCTCCGTTGTCACTATCCTCAGCCGCGGCGGTGCGGGTCGAGTTATAGAGGGCGGGAATCATGCGGAGGGGGGAGGGCTGGTCCTGATCGCTTGAGGCTGGCTCTTCGGAGGCTGCAGTTTCGGAGATTGAGGCTTCGCGGTCGGACGCCTCGGTGATGGGGTTTGGCTTTTGGGCCGCGGGTTCGCGATGATACTGGGGACGGTTGGTGGGTTCAGTGGCCTCTGCCCGGGCAATGGGCATGGCTATGGTGCGCACAGGCATCGGAATACTGGCGAGGGTGACGAGGGCGGGGCGCGTGGTGGTTTTCAAAGCCCGGGGCAGCAATTCAGATCGGCGGGGGAGGGGTAGCGCGATGGACGCGATCGGCGGCGGAGGAGAAAGCCGCAGGGACAGGCGGCCGGGAATCCTGGCGGGGGCGAGTCTGGCGCGAAGCAGATGCGCCCGGTCATCCGCGCGGCGCGCCGAAACGCGGTGATGGGTGCGGCGAACGTGATGGACGTGGCGCGGATGAGTGACGTGCAGACGGGGGCCGGCGGCGTGGGGATGGTGTTTTTGCCGCGCAGCGAGGGCCGGCTGACTAAACGCCAAGATGGCGATGCCCAAGGAGAGCAGGGCGACGGGCATGAAGTGTTTCATGCCGGAATAGTAACGCAAATACGGTTCTTTAGTAACCTAAATTTACAACTTTTTTGTTAGACGGTGAGTGACCTCGAGGCAAATCCGGGAATTTTGCTTTTTTGGGACCAACTCGGATCGGCAGATCGACGGTGATTTGCGTAAGCAACGAGGTACGCGCTGAATGTCAGTTTGCTGCGGGGAGACGGAATTCGACCCCGCTGGCGCGATTGGCTTGTTCGGTTGCCGCGAGGTCGAGCTGATCGACGGGGATTTCATGGCGTCCCTGGTCGAGAACTGTCAGGGTGGTGCGGCTCAGCAGGTAGTTGTGAATGTGCTCTTCAGGTCGGCCGTCTTTGAAGATCAACGTTACCGATGCCTGGCTCGCCGGAGCGGTTGGGGATTGATATTCGGGGCGCCGGGATGGATAAGCCGGGGGTTGGCCAGCGTCCGGAACTCGATAGTATGGGGCCGGACTGATAGAGTTTTGCGGATCTTGTGCTGGATCGGGGTACGAAGGGTCGGCGTACGGAGGGCCGTACGAGGAGTCATCCAGCGTGTTGGGGTCGTTCGGATAGGGCTGGTTACTGGCCGTTTGATCGTAATAACCGTTGTCGCTGGAATCGTCGCCGAAGCCGGAATCGAGCCAGCCGTCGTAGGGGTAGTAGGGATAGAGGAAGGGGATGGCGTACGGAGAATTCCAGTAGGCGTAGTTGCGAGGGTGATGGTTGCGTTCTCCACCGGGTCCCCGATAGGGAAGGCGATAATGGTCGCTTCCGTTGCGGTAGTCCGAGTAAGCCGGCCGGTTGCGGTAGTTGGTGATGGCTGGACGCGAACTAAAGGGAAGGCGATAAGCTCCGCTGCGCTGGCCCGGTGCCATACCAGGACGCCCGTAAACGGGAACGCCGCTGAACCTGGCGGGCGGTCGGGACGCGAATTGGCTACGAAAAGCTGGAGCCGCGTGAGGCGCGGAGCCTCCGCGAAACCCACCGGACGGAGCGCTGGCGTGACTGGAAAAGCCGGACGCGTGGCCTCCTCCTCCGCCACTGTGGCCGCCGCCGTGCTGAGCGCGCGCCGGCAGGCTGGCACCGGGAATGAGCGAGAAAAGGATCAGTACAGCAATCGCAGAATGAGGGCGCATGGAGTGATCCTTTCAGGATCGAACTTCCGGGTCTTGCTCCCGTTTCGGGAGGCGTGCATCTTTCCGATGCCCGACCCCGCTGATCCATTAGACGCGACAGCAGGGACGGACGCGCGAAAAAGTTGTGGCGGGAACGGAATTCACTGCTTGGTGTCGATGGGGCCGATGGCGGTTTCGTTAAGGCCGGCGCGAGGGTTGACCTGGAAGTCCCATACAGTGGCGTTCATGTCTTTGGGGGAAAGGATTTCGACGAGGGCGTATTCGCCGATGAGCAGTGGCTGGGAGGGTTTGAGCTTGAGCCAGTGGCGGCCGGGAAGAACTTCGGCCTGCATGGGGATGACGTTTTCGTCCTGGGTGATGGCGCCTGTGGGGCTGACGTGGACATTGCCGACGATGCGGACTGCTTTGCGCTGATCGACTTTGACGAGGGCGAAGCCGGATTTGTCGGAAGCAGCGCCGCGCTTGGGGTGGGCGACTTCGGGTGCGCCGTGGGTGTCGATGGTCATGGGCGCGGTGGTGACGGATTCCGTGACGGACTTGCCGTTGACGCGCGCGTCGTCCTTGTCGTCGAGGGACAGATAGAGGACAGGCTCGTTGACGTGGATGGCTACCTTGGCGGATCCACCTTCGAGCTCGACGTGGGCCAACTGGCCTTGCAGCGGGAGAACGGAGCGGATGCCGTGCTGGCGGGCCATCTGGAGATCGCCGGTGGACGGGACGATTTCGACCAGCTGCGGCGCTCCGCGATATTCATCGAGGACGAACACGCCGTCCTGATCGGGAAGGTTCAGGCCGCGAGCGACTTCAGGCATGCGGTCTTTGTTCAGTTGGCGTTCGGCGGCTTCTTCCTTGTCGATTTCGGCGGCTTCCTGCATGGCGGGGGACGGGGCTTGAGCGAGGTCTGCCTGCTGCTGCTCCCATTTGCGGGTGGCTGCCCAGTCGACGAGAGATTCGGGGAGTTCCTCCCAATCGCCGCCGCGCTCCACGGAAATGTAGCGGACGCGGTCGCCGCGGAGTTCGTACTTGCGCACGATCTGGTAGGTACCGTCTTTCAGGATCAATCGGCGGTTGACCTGGACGCCGGGAATGTCGGGCTTGAGGGGGAGCTTGGTCTTGTTCTCCTTGTCGTCGCTGCTTTGGGCACGGGCGGACAGGGCGGGGACGAAGACGACGCACAAGGCTGCGCTGATGATGAGGCAGTCGGCGAGCGCTTGTCGTACTGGGTGATTCGTTCGTGAAAAGAGCATGGTCATGCAGTGGACCGTAGTTTAGACGATCGCGGCCAGTGATGGTTTGTGGGCCAGGGAAGTGAGTTGTGCGTAGAAGAAATATGGATCCCTGTTCAATTGGAGACGATCCTGGGGAACGCGCAAACTGGAACCTGTGTATTCTTGTAGGGTGGGCGAAGTTTCTATGAGAAGAAGCAGAAATCGGCGGGGA
>CAILBQ010000782.1 GCA_903832475.1 uncultured Acidobacteriota bacterium
ATAGGCTCGCTGCGCTAGTACCATCTGCACAAACTCCGTATCAACATCGACGTTGGAATTCTCGAGGTACCCTTGCTGGAGCGAGCCCAGACCTTCCGTGCCTCCGGGGTTTCCCAGTACTGCATCACCGGAACTGAATGTGGCTTGTAACAGATTCGCTCCCATGCTTTCTAGGCCGCCCGGGTTGGCAAAGGTCGCGAGTTGTATCTGGCCCAGCTGAGCCGGGTTGGTTTGTCCCGGCAGCGATGCATTGACAACGCCGTACTGAGTGATCGTGACCGAAGTGGCGTTTGCGGGAATAGTGATGGTCGGGAGCAGCGGGTCTCCATCCGTGGTGACGATGGTGCCCTGGTTGTTTAAATGAAATTGTCCGGCCCGGGTATACGCGATGGTTCCATCCGGCCTCTGTACCTGGAAAAATCCAGAACCTTCAATGGCAAGATCGAGGGCGTTGTTTGTCTGATTTAATTCGCCTTGCGTCATGATCACCTCCGTGGCGGCGGAACGCGTTCCCAGGCCAATCTGCAGACCCGCAGAAACGGTTGATTGCGATTGTGCGGCGCCAGGGGTAATAAGATTCTGATAAATCATGTCCTGAAATTGCAAACGCAGCTGGCGAAAACCCGTCGTCGACGAGTTGGCCAGATTATTCGCGATCGTATCTAGATTCAACTGCTGGGCGCTCATGCCACTCGCAGCGGTATACAGGGCTCGTATCACGTTCACTTCTCCTTTCCATCAAGCAACGGTCGTGTTGCCAGAATCTAGACGCGCGGGATGTCTTCAGCTGCAGTCTTGTTGAAATCTGTATGGAAGATGGTCAGGGCGCGTTGCATGGTCTCTGCCTGGCGCTGCATCATCAGCAAATCCAGACTGCCTTGGATAACATCCTGATTGGCTGACTCCAAAGCCCCCTGCTGGATGGCGAAGCCGGCAGAGAGAGACGCCGTCGCCGAGGCCGGAGCCCTGTAGCGATTTTTCCCTTCCGGAGTCAGCTCTGTTCCCGTCGGGAAAGCAAACACCGCGATCGCTCCGGCGACTGCCCCGTTCACGGACAGAGCACCGTCGACCCCAACTGATACTTCGCCCGGCGGAATTGCGATCGGCTGACCGGAAGCCGAGAGGACCGCTTCCCCAGACGCGGAGACCAGTTGGCCATTCGCCGCGCGATGGAAGCTGCCATCCCGCGTATATCGCAACCCCGTGGGCGTTTGTACCGCAAAAAAGCCCTGCCCCTGTATCGCGAGATCAAGCGCATTCCCCGTCGAGGTTAACAAGCCCTGGGCTAGATCGAGTCGATCTCCACCAAGCACGCCAAAGTTATTCACCGTGCCACCCAGTTGAGAATCTCCGCCCAGTGGGTCGAGCAGCACCGACCGAAAATATTCCCGTTCAGCCCGGTAACCCGTTGTCTGTGCATTGGCAAGGTTGGACGCCGCGGTATCGACCGCTTGAGTCCGGGCAACCAGGCCAGCGAAGGCGGCATAGTATCCACTGTCCATCAGGCATTCCTCCGATGCACTGAAGAGCAAAAGGAGGACCGAAGAACTCTAGGCTGGGATTAGAACGACTTCATTGTGGGATCGGAATCTGCTCTCGCCAGGAAGAGCTCACCACTTCCCTGCGAGGCGACCGAATCGTCCAACCACCGGGGTTGACTGGCGGCTCGGGAATGGCTGCATTCATGACAAGGAAGTCCCTGCGCGTGAACGGTTCCTGAGATGCGGCCTCCGACTATTGGCTCTCCCCTGCCGCACTGCCACGCAATCATCTCGCGACAAGCATGCGAACGCAAACCACCGGGGTGCAGCAGGAAACGAGGCTGTCCCCGCGTCATTCAAGGAATGGTACAAAGTCCCTTCTGTAGGGACGTCGAAACATCGGGATTGCAATCACAAGGTGACTCGTTCGCTATTGCAGTCCGTCGCAGATAATGGTCACCTCAAACATCATCTCTTCAAATTGATAGAAGTGATGAAGGCTGAACTCGGGAGCTTGCACGTGAATGTTATAGTCATGCCCCGTGATGACAGCCGGAATAGAAAGACCGCAGTTGGCCGAAAGATCCGGAACCTTTCCTTTCCAGGCGCCGGCGAGCATGTTGCAGACTTCCCCCATGGCATCCTTCACCGTATCGTCAATTTCGGAGAACTCCATCCCTGTCAGCTTCGCAGCGATCGTCAGAGCTGCAGTCTCCCCGGACTTAAATACGCAGGCTCCGCTCAACAGCCCCCCAAAACCGACGACAGATGTGATCGTCTCGGGCTCATGCGGAGGAGCGTCCACGACCGCATGACAAACGACTCCCAGCATCATGCTGAAGACTTCATTCACACTTGCATCCAGGTTTTCCGGGTCTGACAC
>CAILBQ010000783.1 GCA_903832475.1 uncultured Acidobacteriota bacterium
CGCGGAGACGATGGAGAGGACGGCGGTTTCCAGGCTCATGGATCCGATCGCTACAAGTTCCCCGTTCCGGGCTTCGACCGAGAGCCTGCCAACGTAAGCGCGACGTAACTTGCCGGGCACGGCGAGCTCGAAGCGCACGGCAGATCCGCCGCGAGAAGCTGCCTGCCACGCGGTTGCGGATGTGGACCCAACCACCACCTGATCTCCTTTCGCGTGCAGCCGCAGCCTACGACGACCAGGCTCGCCGTTCAGCACCCATGAAGTGTGCGCTGAACCCGAAGAGGTAACGACGATCGCCTCCATACCGGTTTGTTCGATTTCCAGATCTGAGGGATGGAATAGTCCCAGGACGCCAATGGGAACGTTGGTTTCGTGCGAGATAGAAAGCGGCGGAGAAGTTTGCGGCCAGGCATTTTGAAGGACGGAGCACGCCAGGAAAAGGGCCATGATGACAGCGATGGAACGCGCCAGGAACTTCATTCGCGCGCTCCAGCACCAAGCGCTTGCAACATGGAACCGGCGGTGGCAGCCGTCTTCGCGCCGGTTGCGCCATGCTGCCGAACGAGAAGCAGAAGGCGGGGCTGAGGGGCTGGGTAAAGGACGACGGCGAATCCATCGGCGCTTGCGCGAGGATGGTGTGAGCACGTCGCAGTACCGGTTTTGGCGAGGGCTGCATGATTGCCCAGCACCGCGTCCACAGCGCGTGCTGTGCCGGTTTGTGCTGCGGTCGACATGGCTTCCACCAGAAGCGCAGACATGTTCTCATTCGGCGATGGCTGCAGCAGAGCCAGGTAGGCCCGCGCCAAAGGCAGCGGCGTTTCGCGCCATGCATCGCCGAGGCCGATCAGCGAATCGCCCACGGCGACGTCGGGCGGTCCGATCAGAGAATAACGCTTGAATGTTGCGGCTGCCTGAGCGCGGTCAAGACCTTGAGCCAGTGTGAGGAAGTAGGCGTTGCAGGATTGCGCGATGGCTTGCTCCATCCCCAGACGGCCATGGCCGCGAGGTAACCAGCATCGGCCGCTGATTCCGGTGCACTCGATATGCGGAAAGACGAAAGCATGCTGCTCGCCATACGCTACTGCCAGGAAAGGCTTGACCAGCGAGCCCGGAGAAATCGGCTTCTGCGCGTCTGGCCAACGCTCAGCCAGCACGGCGCCATTCCCATCCAGCAGTAACCAGGAAAGATCGTCCTGCTTGAAGTGGCTGTCGAGCACCGTCGCCGCGGTCTGCGCAAACAAGCTTGCCCGTTGCGTCCGAGCGCCATCCTGAGCTGATAAGGGTGTAATTTGGAACGGACAGCATGCGGTCAGCACGACCAGCGAAACCAGACCTGCACTCCAGGAGTGACTCATTTGTGCTGCCACTGGTAGGAGACAGTCTGCATCACCATCGCTCCCTCATCCTTTTCTACGACCGTCTCTTCGCGGACGCCTGAAAACATGCGGCTCAGGCTTGCGATGTTCCCGGAAAAGAACGGAGGCTGGCGATCCTCGGAAGCATTCCCGGAGTCTTCCGCACTCGAAGCGTCGCTCTTGGCCTGCCCGAGGCGATCGAGATGCGTGGCAATAGTCTGGAAATTTGCCTTCTCCTTCGACGTATGCCGGAAGCTTGCTGCGTAGGTGACGCCGCTGAGCTGCGAACCCAACTTCCCATCTGCAGCCTCTGTGCCGCGTGCCAACATCTGTTGCAGAAGCGCTTCGCTGGAGGAGACGATAAGCACTTTGTCGCGTACCGCAAGGTACATGCGAATTTCTCCATTCAGAGCGAGATATGCACCCTTGCCCGCAGTTGCAGAACCGCTCTGAGGAACCCACTCCAGGCCAAGATGGGCAGCGGTCAAGCCTGGACGCAGAGCTGACACCAAGGAGTTCTCGACAGCGGCCAGCTTCCACTCCTGGGCGGACTCGATGGCTACGGCGCGATCGATGCCGGCAAAAGTTTCATCGTGCGCTTCTGTGGTCGCGTAGACCTCGAGCATCGCCGTGGGCTGCGTGCCAGCGAAGAGGTCTCGCAACTCGCGGTAGGGGTCAGTTTGAGGTTGAATCACCGGCGCCTGGTCAATGCGCTGCTCGAGCATGGCGGCATTGCCTGCGTTGTCGGCGAGGACAGAGGGGGGCGCCATCCATGGATGCTCTTCTGCCGCAGGCTTGAGGTCGAGCAAATTCTCTCGCAGACCGGCCAGCGCCTGATCCGAAGACGGAGCGGATTGCGCCGCGTAGAACGCTGCCTGTTCGGGGGCCAGCTGCGCCAAAGATTGCACGTCGCTGGCTGTCGC
>CAILBQ010000784.1 GCA_903832475.1 uncultured Acidobacteriota bacterium
CAATCCTGCTAGACTATGACCATGGTCAGCGACCATAGGAGGATTGTATGGCGACCGATCCCATCCCCGGCACCACTCGCGCCCCCAAAACAGTCCCCGCCGGCAAATTCAAAGCCCAATGCCTGAAACTCCTCGATGAAGTCGCTGCCACCCGCGAACCCCTCATCATCACCAAATTCGGCAAACCAGTCGCCCAGATAATTCCACTCGCCGAGAAACGAATTCCCCTCCGCGGCGCACTGAAAGGGAGCGTTCTCTGGGAGGGCGACATCATCTCGCCCATTGACGTCGAGTGGGAAGCCAATAAGTGACCCAACTGCTGCTCGACACGCACGTCCTCATCTGGCTTCTTCTCGACACCGAGAGAATCAGCGAGTTTGTATACCAGCAAATCCAAATCGCCGCCGACGAAAATCGCATTGTCATATCCGCCATCACCCCCTGGGAAGTCGCCCTCCTCGTCTCCAAGAAGAAAATCACCCTGCAGGAAGACGTCCAGCTCTGGATCGACAAGGCCCTCGCCCTTCCCGGCATCCGCCTCTACCCGCTCACCCCGGCCATAGCCGTCGCCAGCACCCGCCTCCCCTGGGAGATGCACCCCGACCCCGCCGACCGCATCCTCGCCGCGACCGCCCTCCACCTCAAAGCCACCCTGGTCACCGCCGACGAAACTCTCCTCCGCTATGCCGCCGCCGGCCACCTGCAATGCCTCCCCGCTTCCTGAATTTAGCTCAAGTCAACGGATGCGGTAGACGAATGCATCCTCAACATACTGATTGCCGAACGTCTGGCCGCCTAGCCGCATTCCGTAGGTGTCCGCAGTTTCGCCGAAGATCCGTTCCAGTTCCTGTATGAACGGTTCGTCCATCCCACGAAGAAAAATAGTCGGCTTGCTGAGAAAGGGGATATTCGCCTTCCGTGTGGCCGCATTGATCGCACCGTATCCATCCTGAGTTGATCGCGGATTCAAGTGCTTGGAGGCGATCACCAACCTCCAGTCCTCGTACTCAGGAAGTACTGCCCACAAGGCCACGTCGGGCGCCCGGCCGGCCGCCTCTAAAGCGTCAATGACCCTTTGCCCCGTCTCGATATCGAAACTTAATAATGCAGTCTTATCCACGGCAGTACCCCTCCGGAATTGTCTTCGATCGCTTCAATCAAACTAGCCGCAAGCTGTGCGTCCGTACGCTGGTAACGGCTTGCTTCTGACCAGTTCGTCACCGTTGCCCACCTGTCTTCCAGCGCGGCATCCTGTTGAATCGCTGATTGCAGCGCTCCAGAAAGATCGGCAAGCCTCAACAACTCGCGCAAGCTATGCGTATGACTCTCGTTGGCTAGTTTCTTATCAGGAAAATCGTGCTCACGTGTTCGCTTCGCGATGCACGCCTTCAATGCGCATTCTATGGCATATCCAGCCAGATAATAGGCCCCATCAGAAAAGCCCGAACCCAGGAGGGATCGGGCTTCTTCGAAGCGAACTTCCGCAATTTGCTGAAAGTCAACTCGGTTCATCGTACCTTCTTACTTTCCTTACGCCCGGCTCAAATACGTCCCCTCGCTGGTATCCACCCGAATCTTCTCGCCTTCATTGATAAACGGAGGCACCTGCACCACCAGCCCCGTTTCCAGCTTGGCCGGCTTGGTCACGCTCGACGCCGTCGCCGATTTGATTCCCGGCTCCGTCTCGACCACTGTCAACTCCACCGTCCCGGGCAGATCCACGCCCACCGGAGCCCCATCGATATAGCTGATCTTGATCATCAGGTTCGGCGTCAGATACTCCACCGCATCGCCCAGCGTCGACTGCTTCAGCACCATCTGCTCGTAATCTTCCGGGTTCATGAAGTAGTAGTCGTCGCCGTCGTTGTACAAAAACTCCATCGAAACTTCGTCCACGATCACCCGCTCGATCGCATCCCCCGACCGGAAGCGATGCTCAAACATCGCGCCCGTCCGCACATTGCGCAGCTTGGCTTGGATAAACGCCCGCAGATTCCCCGGCGTACGATGCTCGACAGTAAAAACAGAGTGCAGCTGATCGTTATGCTTGATGATCATGCCGGGACGCATTTGCGTGGCGGGAATCGCCATAAAGAAACTCCTTGCAGATAAGCAGATTGCTCAGATGAGATTGGGACGTTCCGAGAATGGATGAAAGACCCTGCAGGACCGTTTGTCAGCTATCCAGGAAGCAAACCCAAGCATCATTCTACCCCAGCAGCACTGCTTTCCCGCTCTCCACGAGGTCGTCTCGAGACTCTTGCCCTCACGCCTGCTCCGGCGGCCGCTTGTTTTTACGCAGGGATGAACCCAAGATCAGCGATCCCCCCAGTCCCACCAGAAATCCCGCCACAAAATGCAGCCCATTCTCCGGCAAAGCATGCGTCGCCGGAAGGAAAATCCGTAGTATCAGCCCGAGCGACAGCAGCAATAGTCCCGCCCTCAACCATCCGCTTCGCAAATTGAGATTGTTCATGACCTCGTACCCTCGCCTTTCTCCGTCCAATCTTTCCTGAGTTATGTTTCTATCACCTGTGCCAGCGGTGTTGTCGAACGCCGCCGGTGATCGAGAAACCTCTCGTCCATCACCGTGCCCAGAATCGGAACCCTCACCCTCACCTCCAGCCGGAAAATCTCCTCTACCGCGCATCCAGACTCCCGCGCTAGCAGCAGCGCCAGCACTAGGCTTTGGCCGTACCGTACCGGCCCTTCTCGATCGAGTTGATGCTTTGCCGCGAAACCCCCGCCGCCCCGACCAGCTTCTCTTGCGTCAATCCACGCCTCAATCGCAGTCTCCTTCACCCGGCTTTGAATGGCTGTCCCCATGTCAAACTAACTTTCCATAGTTCTCCCCGCAATCTCTATCGAATGTCAAGCCAGCATGTCTTTTTGTACGATCCAAGTTCCGCACTCATCCCAGGATTGCTTCCACCCCCGCCGACCCCCACACTCCCGGCATAGAATGCAAAAAATCAGCCAGCTATCAGACTTTGCCGGTATAGTTGCTGCGTGTAACTGCTGCACCTGCGCCCTACACGCCTGAAAGTATCCAAGTAACTCTCAGAGTTTTCCGCCCGCCTCTCCCCCGAGGCAATCGCGCTGGGCGAGTTTGACGCAGTTCCGGAGTCGCCTCGCATTCATGTATCCGCAAATTAGCCGCCCTGCCTCACTCTCCTCCGGCCCGTATGCCCTCCCGCGCCATGCATCGTGCCGGCCCGATTGCAGCAGCCATCGCCGCCCTTCCAACCACGTTCCGCAAACGAAGAATTGAGGATTCCATGAATCGTCTGCACCCGCTCTCCTTCGGTGTCCTGGCGCTTGTCTGCTTCGCCATGCCCGCCCTCGCCGCCGACAAGATCAAGACCGTCGTCGGAGGCGGCCCCAACGGCATCAACGCCCACGCTGTCAACCTCCCCGGTCTCAACACCCAATCCGGCGAAGGCGGCCAGATCACCATCGACGCCCAGGGCAACCTCTACGTCCTCACCAACGGAAATTTCCAGTCCGGCTCGGTCTATAAAGTCAGCACCAACGGGACCGTCAGCCTCATTGCCGGCGATGGCAACTGGTATCCCGACGTGGAAACCGGCCCCGCCATCCATGTCGAGCTCAACGCCCCCACCGGCATCGCCGTCGATAACGAAATTCCTGCCAACGTCTTCATCGCCGACTCCCTGAACTGCGTGGTCCGCAAGGTCGATCAAAAAACCGGCCTTATTTCGACCGTCGCAGGGATATATCAGATCCCGCCCTATCAGTCAGCCGATTGCGGTTACTCCGGCGACGGCGGACCGGCCAATGCCGCCGTTCTCAATGATCCCACTGGCCTGGCCTTCGATCCCGTCCACGGCGACCTTTACATCGCGGACGGCAACGGCGTCCGCAAAGTCGCCGGAGCCTCCCCCACCGGAACCATTTCTACGGTCACTCCCACTGTCGCCTACAACCTCGCTCTCGACACTTCCGTCAGCCCCGTGAATATTTTCCTCGGTGGGGGCTGCTCCATTGCCGAACTGATCGGCGCCACCGGCAAGCTCTACAACGTCGCCGGCTCCACAACCGCTTGCGGAAACGTCAACGCCGCCGTGGCCAGCTCGGGCAAACTCGGCTTCATCGTGCAGCTTTCCGCCCTCACCCAGGGCTCGACCGTCACCCTGCAGGCGGCGGACATGACCAACAACAGCATTCGCCAGTTCACCGTCACCACCTCCGGCGGCATTCCCCACCCCGGCGCTCTCACCACCGTCGCCGGCTCAACCCCGGGTGGCTCATGCAGCCCCACCAGCCCATCCGCCATCGGCGACTGCTTCACCCCCTCCGGCGTCGTCGAAGATGCGCAAGGCCATATCTACATCGCGGACGAGGCCTATTACTCCATCCACAAGGCCGTCCCCAACGGCGCCATTGCCACCCTGCTCGGCTGGGAACCGTACGCCTATCCTCCTTTGGGCACCAGCACATATAACAACCCGCCCCTCTATTCCAATCCCCTGGTCCTTCAGAACAGCACGGCGCAACCCGCCCTCGCATCCCCAAGCGCCGTCTTCGTCGACCCCGCTACTCCCCTGGTCTACGTCGGCGGAGGCGCAGGCCAGGCCGCCTATGTCTGGAACAGCGTCACCAGCCGCATTTCCGACTTCGCCGGCAGCGGCATCCAGGGCTTCGCCGGAGACGGCTCTCTCGCCGACTCCTCCAAAACCGAGCTCTCCCTTCCCTCAGGCATGACCAAAGATTCTGCCGGCAATATCTACATCGCCGACACCGGCAACTGCCGCATCCGCGCCGTCAGCGCCACGACCGGCCTCATCTCCACCTTTGCCGGCGGCGGCTCTGACCCCGCCAAACCCTGCGGCTACTCCGGCGATGGAGGCCCCGCCATGAGCGCCCAGTTCAACGAACCCACCTCCGTCGCCTTCGATTCCCACGGCAATCTCTTCGTTGCCGATCAATTCAATTGCGCCATTCGCAAAATCGCCGCATCCACGCACATCGTCACCACCTACGCCGGCAGCGCCTCACAGCCGGCTTGCTCCGCCTCGGGCGGTGGCGGCTACTCCGGCGATGGCGGACCAGCCAAAGATGCCGAGTTCCGCCTGCCCGCCTCCGTCTCCTTCGACGGTGCCGGCAACCTTTACATCGCCGACAGCTACAACAACGTGATCCGCGAAGTCCTCGCCTCCTCCGGCATCATCCAGACCGTGGCCGGGGGCGGCGGCGGCTACGATGGTCCTGCCACCCAGGCCTTCCTCAACGACCCACTCTGGGCCAAAGCTGACCTCAACGGCAACGTCTTCATCGCCGACTCCGGGGACGCTCTCGTTCGCTGGCTCACGCCATCCGGAGAGCTGCTCACCTTCGCCGGCATCGTTCCCTTTGGACCCTCCGCCGAAGCTGCTTTCTACGGCGACGGAGGCCCCGCCCTCAACGCCTACCTGAATTACCCCTCCGGCATCGATCAGGACGCCAACGGCAACTTCTACGTCGCCGATTCCGGCAACGACCGCATCCGCCAGATCGGCGCCTTCCCCGGCTACGGCCTCTCCGCCTCCACCTTGACCTTCGCCGCGCAGAAAGCCGGCACCGTCAGCCCCACCCAGACCGTCACCGTCAGCGCCATCGGACCCACCAAGATCTCCAAGATCTCCGTCACCCACCCCTTCAAGGAAACCGACAACTGCGCCTACACCGCTCTCGCCACCGGCCAGACTTGTCAGATCCAGATCACCTTCGACCCGCTGACCTCCGGCGCCTCCACCGGCACCCTGCGAATCTACTCCAATGCCTTCCTCACCGAGAATGACAACCTCGGCCTGGGCGGCAACCCCGACACCGTCACCCTCACCGGCAGCTCAATCAACTAACCGCAACCGTGGCGCAGCGCGTGGGCTTGCAGCAGTTTCCAGGCCCACGCTCCACCGCCGTCATGCAACAGCGCCGGCATCCCACGCCAATATCAGACCCATCCTTTTGCACCCCACAGATGCATCATCCCGAGCGATCGCAGCGAGCCGAAGCACCCGCGTCTCCACCACACATCCTTCCGGATAGGCGCACAAACGCCACGCATCCCCTCGCGAAGAGATCATGTCCCCGTCTCCCCGCCGACCTCTGCGCCCGTATCCCACGATCACAATCGCCGGCCAATTCCGGGTTTCTCCACAGACCAACTCTGCCCGCGAGAAACACCGGAATGGCGTAGCGATCGGCTCTTATTTCGCCGCAACCAGCTCCGCAACCACCGCGGAAAGTTTATCGAGTATCTGGTTCCAGCCCTCGAGCTGCCCGCTGTTCTTGGCGCTCTCCATCGGTTCATTGCCAATGAAGGTAAGCTTCGTCTGGCCGTTCCCGAGATCCTCAAAAAGAGTCACATCGTACGCGTCGTCAATCGCCTCATGCTCGATGCCTAGCTGCGCAGGGTCAATCCTGTTTCCCTCCGGATCGGAAAAGTACATCAACGAAACGATCTTCTCGTTGGGAATAATCTCGTGGTATTCCACGCCATTCCAGAACTCCTGGCCATCCGGCGATCTCATGCAGCAGAGAAACTTCCCTCCCACACGAAAATCCATCTTGCACACAGGAGCAGTGAAACCCTTCGGTCCCCACCACTGCATGATGTACTTGGGGTCTGTCCACGCCTTCCAAACCAGCTCGCGTGGGGCATCGAAAATCCTGGTGATCGTCATCCGCTCTGTCTCGTTCACGGTGCTATTTGTCATCTCTGACCTCCTCTTTTTTCATTTGCTTCACAACTTCACCGAACTTGTCCAAACTCTCTTCCCAGAATCGCCGATAACTGAACGCCCAGTCGCTGACTGTCTTGATCGCCTCCGGCCTCAGCGTGCAAACACTTTCACGTCCGCACTTCCTCTTGGTTACAATCCGCGCCCGCACCAGGTAGGCAATATGCTTCGAAATCATCTGCTGCGACAGGGCAAACGGTTCCGTCAATCCACGCACCGAAGCCGGTCCCCGCGCGAGCCGTTCGATCATCGCTCTCCGCGTCGGATCCGATAAAGCTGCAAACGTTGTATCCAATCTATCCACAACCATATGGTAGTGGATTTGGCCCTAATGTCAACCAGAAATCTCGTGGTTCATATAAAAACTCTTGATCCGCGCACCAAACGCAACGAACGCCCGCCCTGTGCCCCATTCATCGCAGCCTCATCGCGATGAGTGGGCGGCCTCCTGAACGCAGTGAAGGACCTGCGGATGTCTTGAACGATCCACCCTGTCCAACACGCGTTACAGGCCCCGACCCAATCAAGCGTCATCCTGAACGAAGGGAAGGATCCGCGGTTGGTCCGAACGATCCCTGCCCAGCGCGAGGACAATCATCGACAGACTGCAGCCATGCCAGTCCCAGCACCAATCAAACCCAGAAAGCACGAAATCAGAATTGGGGACGAGTTGCCCACCATCCACCTAGAGACCGCAGACCTGGTTCTACCCGAGTTCCGGTGAGTGATTTAGCCAGACACCAACTGAGCTGATCAAGAGAAAGACAAGCCGGCTTCAAATTACTTACAGTGTCCGACTTGTCGTCGCCTTGGTTCGATGATCAATACGCGCGTTCCGTTCCCAGGTCTCGAACAGTTCGCCAAGGCTACCCCCAAAAGGGGAGCTCATCTCGATCGAAGTCAGTCTGAACTCTATCGATTTGCGGCCATACACTTGACATCATGAAAGCTCTGTGCGGGCCAGAAATGCCCGCAAAGCGATTGACGATGCGAGAGAACTTCAGCAAGTCATTGCAATAGCGAGCAGCGGCGGTTCAGAAAAGCTCAAGAACGACCTTGCCTTTGCTGGCATGCGCCACGGCGTCGTAGGCAGAGCCAATATCGGTGCCGAAGTCTTGTTCCGCGAGGATTGGCTTCAGTCGTTTCGCATTCGCTAGCGCGGCTGCCTCTTCGAGTATGTGGCCGTGATTGGCGCGGCCGTTTCCAGACAAAAGCGGGAGCAGCGTAAAGACACCGGAGTACGTAGCCGCCCGAAAGGAAAGAGGAGCGAGCGCGTGTGTGCCCCAGCCGAGACAACTGACGACATGCCCGGTATAGCGTTTGACGGCATGGAAGGAAGCGTCAAGGACTGGGCCGCCAATGGTGTCATAGACGATGTCAAAACCTTCCCCGCCCGTGTACTCGTTGACGTAGTCAGCGACTGAGGCATTACGATCAATCGCTGTTGCACCGAGCGCTTCGACGAGTTCGCGTCTGTCCCTCGAGACCGTGGTGAAGACCTTTGCGCCGCGCGCGAGCGCCAACTGGATTGCGGAGTACCCGACGCCGCCTGCACCGGCGTGAATGAGGACCGTATGACCGGCGTGGACCTGAGCACGATCCACGAGGCCTTCCCAGGCGGTAATGGTGACCAGTGGGAGTGCGGCGGCCTGACGCATAGTGAGCGCCGAGGATTTATGGGCAAGAAGCGCGGCGTCCGAAGCTATGTACTCAGCCAATGTCCCCTGAAGGCCGGCGACGCCTCCAACCATGCCGTAGACTTCGTCACCGCGCTTGAATGCGGTGACGTTCGTGCCGACAGCTTCGACTGTGCCGGCCATGTCGATACCGAGGATGGCAGGCAGTGGCTGCTTCGCGTGGCCACCCTCTCCGGCGCGGATCTTCGTGTCGAGTGGATTGACGCCGCTCGCAGAAATCTTTACCAGCACCTGATCAGATGTGGGCTCGGGAGTGGCGACCTCGATCCGTTGGAATGGGCCGTTGGGCTTTTCTACGATGAAGGCTTTCATCGATCTCCCCCCTCGTGAGCGCTCACTGTCGGTGCTGACATAAAGAGGAGAACGAGTCCCTCAGTCAGCGTGGGGTGGGTGAGGATGGCATCGCGCAAGGCCGTGTAAGGAAGCTTGCCCAGCATGGCGATTTGAACGGCAGACATGATCTCACCGCCTCCAACGCCGAAGACAGTGAAGCCGAGAATGCTGTCGTTTTCGGCGACGAGAGCTTTCATGAATCCACGAGTTTCCGAGAGTGTGCGTGTGCGTAAGTCGGCGGCCATGGGCATTTTGAAGAGACGATAGCGAATGCCTTTTTTCTTTGCGTCCGTTTCACTCAGCCCTACATGCGCGACCTCTGGATCGGTGAACAGGGTAGAGGGGACCTGTCGGCCGGTGGTGACCCGGTTGCCGCCCGCGAAGTTGTCACGCAGGACCCGGAAGTCATCCAGTGCGATGTGGGTGAACTGCGGGCTGCCTGACACTTCGCCAACGGCGAAAATGCCGGGAGCGGTGGTTTCGAGCCTTTCATTTACCTTGATGAAACCCTGGTCGGTGAGTTCGACGCCCGCAACATCGAGGCCAATGCCGTCGGTGTTCGGAGTCCGGCCTGTGGCGACCAGGATATGCGTGGCGTTGACGGTCTTTGTTGCGCCGTGTTGAGCAGAGGTGATCGTTACAGATTCGCCTGAGGTGCCGTTCACTTCTGCAACAGTAGCGTTGAGCAGGACGTTGATGCCTTCCTCGTGGAACAGATTCTCAATGCCCGCGCTGACGTCGGGATCTTCCCCATGAAGGAGTGTAGCGTTGCGCTCAATGACCGTAACTTCGCTGCCAAGGCGACGCATGGCCTGCGCAAACTCAAGGCCGATGTAACCGCCGCCAAGGATAACGAGATGTTCGGGGAGTGTGTCGAGTTCGAGGGCTTCGATGTGTGTGAGTGGGCCGCACTCAGCCAGCCCGGGGATTTTGGATATCGAAGCGCGCGTGCCAGTCCCGATGACGATGCGCTTGCCTGTCATGCGACGCTTGCTGCCGTCGGACATGTCTACTTCCAGAAGTTTGGGTCCGATGAAGTGGCCGTGACCGAGAATAAACGTAGTGCCCGAACCATCGTAGTTGCGAACGTGAATGTCGACGAGTTCTTTCACCATTTTGCGTTTGCGATTGGTTACGGCAGCCATATCGACGGTGTAGCTGGGGATGTTGATGCCGAACTCTGCAGCGCGGGCGACGTAGGAAGCTACCTTGGCGGAGTGGATGATGTTTTTACTCGGAAGGCAGGCAATGTTCGGGCAGGAGCCACCAATCCATTTGCGCTCGACCATGGCAACGCGCTGGCCTTGGCGAGCGAGCGTCCAGGCGAGGAACTTGGAACCTTCGCCGCTGCCTATGACTACGAGATCGTACTCCTCGTGGGTGCGTGTGGAGTTGTCAGTAGGAACTGTCGTCATCAAAGCCTCCAGGAACTATCTGGGTTGATGATGAACGCCTTCTTTATACTCGAAGTCACTTAGAGTATCGGAAAGCTGCTTCAGAGTATCGATGCGAGGTCAATCTGGATAAACTGTCCCCTTTTCTGTCACGCTTTTCCTTGACCGCGAGAGTTTTCCTCGCCGGGCATATCTGTGGGACGACATCCGATCATGCGACCAGGACCGCCGGGCATCTTCATGTCCTACGTAGCGGCAAGCTCAGCATTTTGAATCAAGAAGGTGCTCCGACCGTGTTCGAGGAGCCGACAGTGCTGCTTTATCCTAGGCCCGAAAAACATAGATTTCAAACCGAAGGCGCCGATATCGTCTGCGCGTTTGTAGAGTTTGGCGCGGGGATGCTCAACCCTCTTGCGACAGCTCTTCCGAACTTGGTGGTCGTCCCGTTGGCTTCAATCCCGGAGCTCGGCCCTGCCGTAAGCTTATTGTTTGCCGAGGCGTTTGCTGACAAAGATGGGAGGCAGGCGGCTGTAGATCGGCTGGCAGAGTACTTTTTAGTTCTCTTGCTGCGGTCCGCAATGAATTCAGGCCTGACCACCAGCGGCATACTGACGGCGCTTGCGGATACACATCTTGCCAAAGCGCTTGCCGCGATGCATGAGCGGCCGGAGCATCCCTGGACCTTGGAAGAACTTGGCCGCATGGCAGGGATGTCTCGCGCTCGGTTTGCGGCGCATTTTCTTGCCACCATGGACCAGACTCCCTTCGAATACCTGGCTCTCTGGCGCATCGGGATCGCGCAATCGTTACTGAAGAAGGGTGAGTCGCTGAAGATGATCGCGCCATCCGTCGGATATGCCAGCGCGGGAGCTTTGATCCGATCGTTTTCTCAATACGTGGGCATGCCTCCCATGGCTTGGCTGGCGTCCCAGCAATCTGGTGAGATCGAAATGCGCCAGTGACCACATACGGTCAACCTCCTGAATCCGAGCGATATTCGCGAGTTTCCGCTTCTGCTGATCCACTCGCGAGGAAAGGTTGCCCACAAGAGCGGTCTGAGATTGCTGTTGACGAGGGCGTTTTTCGGGAGTGGATCCGGACAAGATGGTTTGCGAGGTCCGACACAGGAGTCTCGAGGAATTGCGTTGCGATGACCCTGACTGACCTTTCATTCCCGATCCGGGAACGGGCAGTCTAGCCAGTGCAGTTTCTTGCCGTAAGTCTCTCCGAAAAGGCGCACAATAAGATCTAGCGAACGGCGAAGGAAAAGCCATATTCAGGGTTGTGCCAACCGGCGAAGTTTGCGTGAAGTGCATCTTGAAAGGGCGCAAAACGCCCCTGAAACGCCCCGTTTTAGAGCGTATATCCATAACAAAAATAAAGAGATAGAGGTAGTGAAGAGACACAAGGGGCGGGGGGGGGG
>CAILBQ010000785.1 GCA_903832475.1 uncultured Acidobacteriota bacterium
AGCGATCCGCGCCAGGCGACGGTACCCGCGCCAAGAACCGCACCGGCTCCCGATGCTGCCAGCAGCAAACCGAGTCCGCTTTCGCCTACCTTCAGGATGTTTCGCGCGAAAAACGGAATGAAGGTCAGAAACGGGATGTAGAGAAAGCTCGCGGCGGCCATCATCCACATCAGTACTTCCATCTGCGGACGGCTGCGGACATAGCGAAATCCGGAAGCCAGGCTGGCCAGCATGCTTTCGTGGCGAACCAGGATCTCGTCTGGATAGCGGATGCGCATCAAGGCCCACAGCACGGCTACGAAGCTGAGTCCGTTCAGGAAGAAGTTTCCGGCCACGCCAAAGGCCGCCATGGCGTAGCCGCCGAGCGTCGGTCCAAGGATGCGCGACATGTTGAACTGTGCGGAGTTGAGGGCGATGGCGTTGGTGAGGTCGTCGCGGGGCACCAGGCGCGGCACCATGGCCTGATAGCTGGGGGCGTTCATGGCTTGCGCGGTGCCGTTCAAGAAGGCCAGCACCACCACGCCCCAGATGCCGATCACCTTGAACCAGGTAAGGCCGGCGAGCACAAAGGCCAGCACCATCATGACCGACTGGGTCATGACAAGCAGACGGCGCTTATCGACACGGTCGGCGATGACTCCGCCAAACAGGGTGAAGAAGAGGAAGGGGATGGCTCCCGCAAAGCCGACCACGCCGAGCCAGAAGGCTGAGTTAGTCAGATCGAGCACCAGCCAGCCCTGGGCAACATTCTGCATCCAGGTGCCGATGTTGGAGAGGAAGTTTCCACCCCAGAAGAGACGGAAGTTGGGATGCTGGAGCGCCCGGAAAATCGCAGGCCACTCCCTTTTCCCGGAGGAACCTGGGAAGGTGCCGGATTCGCCGCCCGGCGACTGCTGCATCCCGGGAACGTCGAGCGCCTCGAGAGGTTGCGCCGAATCGACCGCCTGCTGCAGGCCATCGGCCGTCTCGTGTTGACCCACTTCCGTCAGAAACCCCTCCTGAACCTATTGAAACGGCCGCCGTGAATTGGCCTTTTTCGAATGAAACGAAGCAAAGCCGGCTCATCGGCTTATGGACCGCAAAGAATTGGGCTGTCTAGTCCTAGTGTAAGCTGATGCTTTTACAGCTCTTCATCAACTCACCGAGGTCCCCATTCATGTCCCTGCGTCGAGCCGCCCTGGCTGCCGTTCTTCTTCCCTGCGCTTCTCTGCTTCCGGCCCAGACGCCCGCCTCGGTCTTTGGTTACAGCGACTTTACCGAGCAGAGCAAAATCGATGCGGTATTTTTGGCGGTTCCGGATGCCAAACTGGCCGGCGCGCATCTCAAGGTCCTCACCGAAAAGCCGCACATGGCGGCGACCAAGGAGGATCACGAGACAGCGGAGTACGTAGCGGCCAAGTTCAAGGCGGCTGGCCTCAATACGGAGATCGTTCCCTACCGCGTGCTGCTCAACCAGCCGCGCAAGGTGAGTTTCGAAGCAACGACTGACGATGGCGCGCCGTTAAGCTCTGGCCCGACCCGCGAGCACGTCAGCAACGATCCCTTTCAGGACGATCCCCGCGTGGTGATGCCATTCAATGGATCTTCGGGGTCGGGCGACGTCACCGGCGATGTGGTGTACGCGAACTACGGACGCCTGGAGGATTTCGACGCGTTGGCTGCGCAGCATATCGACCTGCACGGCAAAATCGTGCTGGTGCGCTACGGAGCGAACTTCCGCGGCGTCAAGGTGTATATCGCGGAGCAGCGCGGCGCCAAGGGGGTGCTCATTTATTCCGACCCCTACGATGACGGCTACTTCAAAGGGGACGCATACCCGGAGGGAGCTTGGCGGCCGGATACCGGTGTGCAGCGCGGCTCGGTGCAGTATCTGTTCAAGTATCCGGGCGATCCGCAAACGCCCGGTGTGGCATCGACGGTGGACCTGCCCGATTCGGCGCGCATGGACCCACTCAAGACCGGCAACCAGCCGAGCATCATCTCCGTGCCCATCAGCTATCGCGACGCCGCGCCCATGCTGCAGGCGTTGAAGGGGCCGAGCGTGCCGAAAGGCTGGCAGGGCGCGCTGCCGTTCAGCTACCACCTGGGCGGTTCAGGCGAGAAGACAGGCGTGCGCGTGCACCTGGTTTCCGATCAGGATTACCAGGTTCGCACCATCTGGGACGTGATCGGCAAAATCAAGGGAACAGATCACGCCGAGGACTGGGTGGTCGTTGGGAATCATCGCGATGCCTGGGTGTACGGCGCGGTCGACCCGAACAGCGGGACGGCGGCGATGCTCGAGGCCGTCCACGGCCTGGGAGCCCTGCTCAAGACCGGCTGGAAGCCAAAACGCACCATCGTCGTGGCCAGCTGGGACGCCGAAGAAGAAGGGCTCATCGGCTCAACCGAATGGGTGGAGCAGCATGCCCAGGCCCTGGAGCACGCGGTGGCCTACTTCAATGTGGATGTCGCGGTTGCCGGTACGGATTTTGGCGCGGAGGCGGTGCCTTCGCTCAAACAATTCGTTCGCGAAGTGGCGCAGGAAGTTCCCAGTCCCAAGGGCAACACCGTCTACTTCCAATGGAAGACGGCTTCGATTGGCGAGGCCAAGGATGCCAACACCGGCCACGTGACCCGCACCAATGCGCCGACCGAGGATGTGCCGGTGGGCGATCTGGGGTCCGGGTCGGACTTCACGCCGTTCCTGCAGCACGTCGGCGTTCCGTCGACAGATATTGGCTCGCATGGCGATTACGGGGTCTACCATTCGGTTTTCGACAACTACGCATGGTACGTACAGAATGCCGATCCGGCCTTTGTCTACCTTCAGGAGATGGCGCGGATCCTTGGCCTGGAAGCGCTTCATATGGCCGATGCCGACGTGCTTCCGTACGATTACGTGACCTACGGCAAGGAGATCAGCGCCTACCTGGAAACGGCGCGGCACAAGACGTCGGCACATGGGCTGGATTTTGCTCCCGCGGAGGCTGCTGCCGTGCGCTTCAACAAGGCGGCGGAAGCCATCCGCACGCGGCAGTCTAAGGCTGGAGCGAATCCTGAGCGACTGAACCAGATCCTGCGCGACACCGAGACGGCCTTTGTTTCGGAAGCGGGACTGCCTAACCGCCCCTGGTACAAACACACCATTTATGCGCCTGGGGAGTATACCGGCTACGCGGCGGTGGTCATTCCCGGGGTGAACGAGGCGCTGGATGCGAAGAACACAGCAGTTGCGGCGCAGCAGTTGGTCGTCCTCACCCAGGCTCTGAACCACGCTGCCCAGACGCTCGAATCGGGCGAATAGGCCTTGTTCAGATGAGGGGAAACTGCAATTCCCTGTCGTGGGCAATCGGCCTACAACTTTTGTTTGTTTTGCCCATCATTTTTCGCTTGCTTTGGTGACCAATTCGGCGCATAGTAACGTTACTAAAGAACTCCACAAACGCTTTGGTAGGTTACTAAGGTTAGTCCCTTAGAACTATTGATTTTTCTGATGGAGTCGAAAGAGCACCTATGTACGATCTGCTGATTGCCTCGGTTTTTGTCGTGATGGTCGTCTCCCCCGCGATCATGTTGAACGCTTCCGTAGCAACTGAAATGCAGTTTCAGAAGAATTCTCCCCGCCACTCTCCGCGGGATCCGAAGTTGTAAATGGCGCAGCTGGAAATTCCCTCCCCCGGTCTTTCCAGCTGAATCCATCCCAGGTTTTCACCATTTTCCCTCCCCCTGGCCACATGTTTCCGAGTCGAACCTCAAATGTGGCCAGCCCTTTTCCCCTCCTGACTTCGTTTCCCGAACCATTCCTCCAATCATCGATCAAGCCAAACTGTGTGTGACGCCTGTCATTGACCACCCCCCTGCGTGCTCGTACAGTAGAGGTAAGCCTGCAACCCGGTTTTCGCGTCTACAGGCAGAGGAACCTCATGAAGCCTGCTTTCCAGCTCACCAAGCAGCAGATTCGCATCGGCATTGCTGCGCTCGTTGTTCTCAGCACCATTGGCTACCTGGCGTTTACCGGCGCCGCGGCCAACAAGAGCTACTACGTCACGGTGGCTGAAATGCAGGGCATGGGCGACAAGGCGTACCAGTCGCATCTGCGCGTGGAAGGCTTCGTCAAGCCGGAAACTATCCAGCAGAGCGGCACCAACGTCAGCTTCATCCTAACGGAATTTGAAAGCCACAACCCGAAGGCAACGCTGAATCCTCGCGCGATCCGCGTCAGCTACCAGGGAGCGGAGCCGCCGCCGGATACCTTCAAGGGCGACGCGCAGGCTTTGGCGATCGGGACCTACGGGCGCGACGGGGTTTTCCACGCCACCCAACTGCAAGCCAAGTGCGCTTCGAAGTACGCGCCGGCCGAGCCGGGCCAGGCCCCTGCGGATGGCAAGCCGTCGATGGGCGGCGACAAGCGCGCTTCTGCCGCTTCTGACAGCAAGATCAAGCCGGCCAGCTAGAACTTCGCCACCAACGACACCCCGGCAACCAAAAGTAGTCCGCCCAGCACTCGCCAGGGATTGATGGGGTGCGCCTGCATGCGAAACCATCCAAAGTGATCGATCACCAGCGAGGTGATGAGTGCGGCGGTCACCGTCAGGCCCATGAATGTGCCGGCGCCCACCTTATTGACCAATGTCAGCCCGGCATAGACCTGCACTGCTCCTACAAGGCCGCCCACCACGGCCCACCACGGCAGGGACGCAATGTCGCTGGACGTGGGCAGAGGACGCGGCTGGATCAACGTGGCCGACGCAAAGAAGAACGTGATCAGCGCAAAAGAGATAGTCGACGCCAGCCAGGGGTTGGTGATGTGCTTGTTGAGCTGGCCGTTCATGGCTGCGCCGCAGGTCTGCAACGCTCCGCCGAGAACGATGAAAGGGAATATCCAGGCTGCGTTCATGATTCTCCTTGTGGTGTGATCGCACTCAGGTTGTCTTGAGGAGCATGTTCATCAGGATGGCGCCGCCCATCGAAGCCAGCAAGGCTGCGGGCATGGCCAGCGCTCCCACTTTGAGGAAATCCCAGAAGCTGATGTTGAGCTTTTCCCGGCGCAACGCGATCAGCCATAAAATGGTCGCGAGCGAGCCTGTGACGGAAAGATTGGGGCCGAGATCGACGCCGATCAGAACGGCATTTGCCAACAGGCCTTTCACATGCGCGGCTTTGACCGTGGCTCCAGCAATCAGACCAAGAGGCAGGTTGTTCACCACGTTGTTGCCCACACCCACGACAACACTGGTAAGCAGCGCGCCCACGGCGGGCGCCTGCCCCTGGGCCCATTTCAGGGCCTCGGAGGTGAGGCGAAGAGCGCCGATGCTTTCCATCGCGTCGACCATGATGAACAAGCCAGCCACCAGCGCCAGGGTGCCCCAGCTGATTTCCTTCGCCAACGGCCAGGGATTGCTGCGGGCTTTTATCGAGACCACGGCGGTGATGGCCAGGGCGGCGAGGCAGGTGGGAAGGCCGAGGTCCTTGTTCAAGGCAGACGCAGTCAGTAATACCGCGATCATGAGGGCCAGCCCGGCCAGCACCAGCTTGCCGTTGGCAGAGAGATCGCTCGGCTCGACCTGCTCGTCGATTGAGGTGCGAAGCTCCTTGCGAAAGACCGCTCGCATGACCAGGTAGGTTGTGGCGATCGAGAGGATCGAAGGCAGCGCGAAGGAAAGCAGCCACTGTCCCAGCGGCGGCATGCCTGTGCGAAAGACTACCAGGTTGGCGGGATTCGAAATGGGCAGGACGAAAGAAGCAGCATTGGCAATGAGGGCGCAGGCAAACAGGTAAGGAAGGGGCTGCACTTTGGCCTTGCGCACCGCGGTAAGGATGGCCGGTGTGAGCACCACCGCGGTGGCGTCATTGGACATGAAGATGGTCACCAGCGTGCCGATGCCGTAGACCAGCGTAAAGAGCCTGATGCAGGAGCCATTGGATCCGCGCACAGCGAGCGAGGACATCCAGTCAAAAACGCCCTGCTCGCGCGCCAGTTCCGACAAAAGCATCATGCCGATCAGGAAAAGGTAGACATCGAGACCCTCGGCGACCGCTTTGCCGGCCAGTTTGAGAGGCACCATGCGCAGCGCGATCAACAGCACCGCACCGCCGCCAATCCAGTACACCTCGGGCACGCCTTTTGGTCGGATCAGCATCAGGGCGATGCTCAATCCAACGATCAGGGGAAGCAGAACCTGCGAAGCTCCTACCATTTTCTCCCGTTCTTGTTCGGACCTAGTTGCGTGCCCAGCAAGCCGCGTTCCGGCCATGGCTCAACGACGTTGTCCTGGTCACGGAGAGCACGCTTCGCGGGCTCGCGCGCAGAGTCAGCGAACCTCCAGCGAATAGCGTCTTCGGCGTGGTTGCCGGCCTCGTCCTCCGCAACCACGCGGAGGGCTTGCACTTGCTCCCGCGTGGCGTCCATGGCGATAGTTCCCTGCCACACGCGGCTGCCGGGGATCGGCGAAAGGTCGATGGTCTGGCCTCCACAAATCGCGGAAACCCTGCGTACAGGCACTTTCCCCCATGCTTTGGCCCGCAAGACAATCGGCTGCCCTGGGGCTGGATAGGCAATCATTTGACCGGTCAACAAGCGCTCATCTGCGGGTGAAGTGATCATCACTACGGGCAGATCACCTGACTCTACAAATTTCCAACTGATGACATCGCCGTCCATATTGGTGATGGAAAATCCAACCGGGCCCTCTTCGATCTGGCCAGTCGAGCGCGTCGCGGAGTAGAGCGTTGTCCCATCGTTGGCGAGTTCGTTGTAATGCGTGTGCCCCATGTCCACGAGGCGGACAACCGGGTCCCTCACCAGTTCGCTGAGACGATCGCCGCCTTGTTTCAAGTCGGACGGATAACAGTGCAGCAGAAGTACGACTTTCTGGTCCTCCTGTTGCGCACGCGCAAGCGAATGCTGAAGCCAGTCTAACTGCTCAGGCAACATAGCGAAGGAAGGGGGCTCCGGGATGTCATAGGCGTTTAAAGCGATGAACAACACAGGCCCGACGGCGAAGGCGTAATGCTTCTCCGGCATCATCGCGGCAAGGTAATTGGCAAAACTTTTCTCGTGCACGTCGTGGTCGCCGAGAATCGAGCACCAGGGAGCCTGCAAGCGATCCAGCGCGTCGCGAACCACGGCATAGGCGGCTGCACTGCCGTCGTCGGCGACATCCCCAGGCAGATAGACAAAGGCGATCGAACCGGCGAAGACTTCATTGATTTCCTGCACAATGGAGAGCAGGTCGCGATGGTTCTGTTCGCCTGCCCGCGTCATGTGCAGGTCGCCGACATGCACCCACGTGACGATCCCGGCGGCGTCTGGGTCGCCAGGCAAAAAGCGCCGTCCTGCAGGATTGGTGGACATGAAACTCCTTTGTCAGCTTTGACAGATGGCTAGATGCACACCCTCGGTGCCGGGTTTGCTACCGGACGAACTCGAGGAAACCCGGAGCCTGGTGAGCAAATCACAATCTGTACGGACCTGGCTGGGGTATTCTGCTTCAAGAGTTCCTTGCCAAACGACGGAAAGCCGGCGAGACACAGTTGCGCCCAGAATTGCTCATGATGGATGTTCCCCTTGCCGAATCGCTGGACGTGACACCGACCCAATCCGTCGGCCGCCTCGAAGCCGTTTCGCGGCTGTTTGGATCGTTCGCTGCCTTGCGCCAGGTCTCTGTCACCTTTGAGCCGGGGAAGTGCTACGTGCTGCTCGGTGAAAACGGCGCGGGAAAGTCGACCCTGCTGCGCATCCTCGCCGGCCTGCTGCTTCCCTCCGCCGGCAAAGTGACCGTATTTGAAGGGCAGGAACCGCATAAGGCACGGCATCGCATCGGCTACATGAGCCACGCGCCCATGTTGTATGACGAGCTCACCGGCCTTGAAAACATGCGCTACTTCCGCAGCCTCTACCAGACGGAGGATTGTCTCGATGCGGAAGACGTTCTACGCCAGGTCGGTTTGGATCCGGCGCTGCCGCGCACCTTGGGCCAGTATTCGCAGGGCATGCGGCAGAGGGCTTCGCTGGCGCGGGTTCTCATCTCGAAGCCGGGGCTGTTGTTGCTGGACGAGCCGTTTTCGAACATGGACGTGGAGAGCGTCGACCAGATGGTCAGGCTGCTGGCCAAGTTCCGCACCGGCAACCGCACCATCCTGCTGACCACCCACCAGCGCGACCTGGCCGCCCCAATCGCGGACTTCATCCTCAAACTGCGTGTCGGCCGCGTGCATTCGCTGGAACGGGGCACACCGACGCTCTGACTGCCTGATGAATTCTCCGTCGCGCCTGAAGCCAATCGAAGGTCTGCTGTGCCAAGCTGGTATGCGTTCTTTTGTGCCGGCCTTGGCCGGAAGCGAATTTGTTGAAGGAGCCGACTGATGCGCAGTGTTTCTGCCATTCTTGTGGCGTTCTGCCTGTGTGCCCCCCTCTCCAATGTGAGAGCTCAGCAGCGCGCCGACATCCCGGAGCTGGCGCAGCGCGGAACCCATGCGGTGGGTTTTCGCCAGGTTGAGGTGGTAGACCCGCAGCGAATCGACTTTCTCCACTCCGACCTGATGAGCGGCAAAGCGACGATGTACGACCGGCACCTCTTCGTGACGGTGTGGTATCCGGCTGCTGGCGACGACGCCAACGCCGTCGCGCACTATGTGCGCCATCCAGGAGCAGGACCGGGGAGCCCGTATGCCGACTCGGCGCAGTTTCCCGAAACGGGGCGGGCGATCGCGGATGCTCCAGCCAAAAAGGGAGCGGCCCCGCTGGTCATCCTCTCTCACGGATTCACCAATTGGGCGGCGTACACCTCGCAGCTTGCCGAGACATTGGCCTCGCGCGGATACGTGGTTGCGGCGATCGATCATGACGACATCCCGATCAAGAACGGAACGAATGCCGTCATGGCGTTTGTGGATACCGCCTCAGGCCGCGCCCGCGATCAGCGCGCGGTCGCGAATCAGTTGCGTACCTGGGCCGGCGACGCCAAATCGCCACTCGCCGGGACCTATGACCCGGACAACCTGGCAGTGGTTGGCTACTCCATGGGCGGGTTTGGGGCCCTCGAAAGTGCCGGCGCCGGGTATGACCTGAACGGACCGCTCTTCACCAGGCTGCCCAAGCAGGTTTTCCAGGGACTGTCAGAGGACGCTGCAAAGCCCATCTCCGGGCTCAAGGCGGTGGTGCTGCTGGCTCCGTGGGGCGGTCAGCCGGCCAACCGGGCGTGGACGGCGGCGGCACTGGCTGCGATCAAGGCTCCGGCGCTGGTGGTCGATGGAGACCACGATGACATCGCCGGCTACCAGGAAGGTGTTCACTGGATCTACGACAACCTCAAGTCTTCCGACCGGTACTTGCTGGTCTTTGAGAATGCACGCCACAACATCGTCGGCGCGGAAGCTCCGCCGGCCTCCTACGGTTCGTTTTCCGAGATCGAGCGGTGGGACGAGCCAGTCTGGCGCAAGGATCGCATTCGCGCCATCGACGATCACTTCATCGTTGCCTTTCTGGATCGCTATTTGCGGGGAGACACGGCGATGGACAGCTACCTGAATCCACCGGTGCCCCACTCTTCCGATGGGACCTGGCCGTTGCAGCCCGGCCATGATGCCGGCAGCAGTTACGCCGGAAAAGATCCCGCTTCCTCGAATTACTGGAAGGGCTTCCAGCGACGTTACGCGCTGGGGTTGGAGTGGCAGCACGACAAGCCATAATGGAGGGAAGCTTCCATCCTCGATACAAGGTTCTAAGCCCTCGATCATGAAAACCAATGGCGCTCGCATTCTCGATACGCTCGGCATCCATTACTCGGTGCGTGAGTACGAAGTCGACCCCGAGGATCTGACCGCGACTAGCGTGGCGCGCAAGATCAACATGCCTGCCGAGCAGGTGTTCAAGACGCTGCTGACCACCGATGGCGGAGGCAGCCATTTCTTTGCCGTGATTCCGGGCGATGCCGAGCTCGATTTCAAGAAACTCGCCCGGGCCGCGGGTGTGCGCAAGACGGAAATGGTATCGCTCAAGGAAGTGCAGCCACTCACCGGATACATACGGGGCGGCGTCACAGTCTTTGGGGCAAAGAAGCCGTATCCTGTCTTCGCCGACGAGACGATCGAGCTGTTTGACGAGATCAGTGTCTCGGCGGGCGTGCGCGGCACGCAGTTGATCCTGGCTCCCGGCGACTACCTGCGCGCCGCCGAAGCCACGGTCGCCGACCTCACCAAAGACGCACCACCCCCAGCCAGCGAGGGCCACTTTTGATGACGACCCCTACCACCGGACAAACCGAATTGCAGGAACCCAGCTGGTCAAAGCTGGTGTTTGCCCACCTGCAGAAAGACCTGCGCATCGAGTGGCGATCGCGCGAGGCCATCAACTCGATGCTGTTTTTCGCGCTGCTGGTGGTGGTGCTGTTCAGCATGGCGTTCGATCCGACGGCCGACGCCTCGCGCGAGATTGCCGGAGGCGTGCTCTGCGTTGCAACGCTGTTTGCCAGCGTGAGCGCGCTCAACCAAGCCTGGGCGCGGGAGATTCGCCACCAGGTGCTGGATGCGCTGCGCATGACGCCTTCCGGCGGCTCTCCCATGTTCTTCGCCAAGGTGCTGTCGAATTTTCTCTTCGTCAGCATCGTGCAGGTCATTCTCGGCCCCATCTTTTTCATCATGTACAACCTCCATCCTTTGGGCGAGGCGTGGCTGCTGGCCGTAGTCATACCCTTGGGGACGTGGGCGCTGGTGGCCAACGGCACATTTTTCGCGGCGCTTTCGATCCGCAGCCGGAATCGCGAACTGCTGCTGCCGCTGATCCTTTTCCCCATCTTTTTGCCGGCTCTGCTGGCCATGGTGATGGCGGTCAAAACCATTCTGACCGGCGACAGCGGCGATCCAACGCACCTGTGGATTAAGCTGCTGGGCGGCTACGACATCATCTTCACCACGGTGAGCCTGCTGCTCTTTGGCACCGTGCTTGAAGCTGAATAAAGCCAGTTTGGTATGAAAACAGGGTGACGCGGCTCACTCGGCGGCGTTTTACCGCGCGATAAACTAAGGAAGTCGAGATGTTCCTGTCTCCGTGAGGCACTCTAATCTATGAAGAAGCTCTTATCCGCGGTGGTGGCGATCGGCGTCATCGCCTTGATGGCATGGGGTTTTTATCAGGCTATATACGCCGCTCCCGCCGATGCTGCGCAGGGTGAGGTAGGCAGGATCTTCTACTACCACGTGCCTCACGGAATGCTGTGCTACCTGTTTTTCACCGTCAATTTCGTCGCTTCCGTGCTGGTGCTGGCGTGGCGGCGAAACTTTCCGGCGAGAGCGCTCGCGGCGGATGCCTGGGCGTTGAGCGGCGCGCAGGTCGGCGTCGTGTTCTGCTCGGTTGTGCTGGTGACCGGACCGATCTGGGGCCGGCCGGTGTGGGGCATCTGGTGGACGTGGGACGCGCGCCTCACCACCACGCTGGTGCTGTGGCTGATCTACGTCAGCTACCTGCTGGTGCGGCGTTTTGCCGTTGGTTCTGAAATGCAAACGCTGGCTGCTGTGCTGGCTGTCTTTGGCGCGCTCGACATGCCGATCAACTACCTGGCCAACCGGCTTTGGCGCACGCAGCATCCCTCGCCGGTTTTTGGCGGCGATCCTGATGCCGGCATCAAGGATCCGCGCATGCTGCACGCCTTCGGATGGAACGTGCTGGCCTGGGCGGTGTGGGGCATTGCTCTGCTGGTGATTCGGGTCATCGTGGAGCGCCGTGCGCAGCGCATTGCTGGTTCAGAAGCCGAAGCAGCGCTGGCCGCCGACTAAACTCATCCAATCAAGGAGACGATTTCCATGGGACATTCCTATATGGTGGCCGCGTACTGCATCACGTGGGTCATCCAGCTCGGCTACGTTGCCTTCATGGCCGCGAAATGGTTTGAGCAGAAAAGCAAGCTGGGCGGCTCGAGGTGAGGCCTCGGCCCCAATGCCTTGTATGGTAATAACACCAACGTGGCAATTTGGGTACCACCGTTCGAATTTAGGTCACAGTCTTCGTTGTATTTCCGTTTATTCATGAGTGAGTCATGATCATCGAGTGAAGAAAAGCCGATAAGTCTTCACATAGGAGAACTCACATGCACGATCTGCTGATCTGCCTCGCTTTTGTTGGAATGGTCATTGCCCCCGCCGTTGTTGCCGCTAAGTCCGGCTCGTCGGAAGGCAAGTTCGAATAGCCTCCGCTTCGATGATTCGCCAACGCTGGCTTCTTCATTCGTTGCCTGCGTTCCCCTCACCAGTCTGAATCAGCATCGCGATTCCTGCATAGCGCCGTCCAGGTTCGGGTATGCTCAGATCGCTGCAATTCACGAATCGTCCAGCTTGCAGAATCAGGATGGCAAACGCCAGCCACAAGTTGGCGTGACCGCCCTACCACCTTCGTGGGACCCCGCCTACAACTGCCCTGAAACAGCCCAGATGATAGTGCTATTCCGTCTCCAGGTGACTTGGGTCATGCTTCTTGTGTGGGAATGAGACATCGTTCACCCACGGGAGAAAACATCATGTTGCACGACGTTTTGATTGGCATTGCTTTTATTGCTATGGTTCTCACCCCGGCGATCGTCGCGGCTTATTCCGGCACCTCCGAAGCCAACGCCGAATAATCCGCGACGCCCAGGGTTCCGTTGCAGTTCCCTCCCCCGCATTCCAGCTATCCGCATCAAGAGCCATCTTCCCCGGCTTCCTCCTTTTTCCCATCTCCATCTTCAGAGTCTTTCCCGTCGCGAAACGTCGCGTCCTGGCCGCCACGCGCAATGCTGCTTCTTTGGTGGGAGTGGCCATCCCTCTGTCCTGAAACAGAACAGAAAAACGTGGGATTTGCCTGTGAAATGACTTGCGTCATGATGGTTTTGTGAATGACCGGTGGTGTTGAGCACTGGTCACACAGGAGAAACTTCAATGCACGATCTTCTTATCGGACTCACCTTCGTAGGTATGGTCATCGCCCCCGCCATCGTGGCTGCTTACTCTGGCACCTCGGAAACCAACCCCGAATAAGCTCGCTGTCCCCGCGTCTTCTGTCTCCTGCGTCCAGGCACCGCTTTCGTTCAATGCGTGAATCGCCGGAAGCCGTTGTTGCAGAATGGAAGCATGAGCGACAGCCATCCCCCGAACCCCTGCGCCACATTTGATCTCGAAGCCGTAGCGGCATCTCTGCCCGCTGCTGCCGACACCATGCTGGTCGATGTTCGCCTCACCGACGAGCCGGCCGCCAGCTCCCGTGTCTTCCGCATCTACCGCGACGTACCCGCGCATTTCCACCGCACCTGCGACGAGTACCTGCTGGTGCTGAGCGGCCGTGCCCGCTTCACCGTGGGAGATGCCGCCCCGCTCGATCTCGGACCCCGCCAGCTGCTCTTCTTCCAACGCAGCGTGGTGCACAGCATCGTGGTCCTGGAGCACCCGGTGGTGGTCTTTGCCGTCGACACGCCGCGCCGCGATCCGAGCGACGTGACCTTCGTCGATCCCGAGAGCGCGACGACGCAGGACTTCCTGCGCACCCAGGCGTACTAGCCGAGAAAGCGCGGCGACCTACCGCCTTGGTGCTATGCGCCCTGCCCTGTCTTGATTTGAAACACGGTACTTGTGGGAT
>CAILBQ010000786.1 GCA_903832475.1 uncultured Acidobacteriota bacterium
AAGAGGCCGGGATTCACTCGGGCGACTCATCGTGCGTTCTGCCCTCGGTCGACATTCGTCCACAGACGCTGGAAACGATTCGCAAGTACACGCGCAAGCTTGCGCTGGCCCTCAAGGTGGTTGGCTTGGTCAACCTGCAGTTCGCCATCCAGCGAGATGCCGAGGGCAACGATCAGGTGTTCGTGATCGAGGTCAACCCGCGGGCTTCACGAACGGTCCCCTATGTCTCGAAAGCGGTGGGTATGCCGCTGGCGAAGATCGCTTCGCGGCTGATGACGGGGCGCAAATTGAAGGAATTTCTGCCGGATCAGGTTGAGAGTGGCAAGGACCTCGATCCAGGCAGCTACTTCTACGTCAAATCACCGGTGTTTCCGTGGAACAAATTTCCCGGGGCTGACACGGTGCTAAGTCCGGAGATGAAGTCGACAGGGGAAGTGATGGGCGTGGCCGACAATTTTGGTGAAGCTTTCGCCAAGGCACAGCTGTCGGCCGGGCAAGTTCTCCCCAGTACGGGAACGATCTTCTTCAGCGTGAATGATCATGACAAGCCGGCCGCGACTGAACTTGCAAAGCGTTATGTCGAGCTTGGATTCCGCCTGGTGGCTACGGAAGGAACGGCGGACGTTTTGGAAAAAGCGGGAATGAGTGTGGAGCGAGTCTTCAAGGTGAAGGAAGGCCGCCCAAATGTGGTGGACCTGATCAAGGGAGAGCGAATCCAGCTCATCATCAATACGCCTCGCGGGCAAGACACTATCTTCGATGAGAAGGCGATTCGTCGGGCCGCCGTGTTGGCACGCGTTCCCACCATTACTACGATTGCCGCAGCTCGTGCTGCCGCGGAGGGGATCGCTGCCACGCAAAAGAGCAAGACGAGCGTTATATCCCTACAGGAATTGCACCCAATGCCGGCGAGGTGATGATCGGCGGCCATGCTCACGTGACGGCAGAATCGCCCTCTACTTTTTCTTCTTCAGCGCCAAGCTCGAACCAATGCCATAACCGATGAGGGCGACAGTCGGCCAAGTGCCGATCAGCCTTCCCTCGCCGTCGATGAGGCCGCTGTCTTCCGTCGGGCTGAGGAACGTGAGGTAGAGTTTTTGCGAGGCATCGCAGTGATAACACTGGTTGGGTCCTGTTGGCATATCCAGTATCCAGAGGCAGATGATCAGGAACCAGATCAAGCCAATGAGCCAGGTGTAGGACGCCATCTCGTTCTGTTTGAAGCGTGTGACAATGTTGCCGACGATCAGCGGCACGATCAATGACAACGCGAGAGTGATCACGACCGGAACGCTTTCCAGCTTCATCATCGTGATAGCCAGCATCATGACGATCCAGCATCCGATGGCAAGGACCGTGTGGATCAAAATCCAAAGTGCCTGTTCTCCAAGATTGGAGACGCGCTCCTCTTCTTCCTGGATTTCAATCTGATCGCTATCGATGATTTCTTCGGCATCCGTCGACATCATGGGCTCCGCGGGGCGCTAGGCGCAGGACAGGTATGGTGACTAGAGTGTACGTGAAACCGGATTACCCTGGTACAGGAAAGCTGGGCGCGGATTGTGAAAGGGGATCTACACCGGAATCCATTCCAGGCCCAGAGTGGCACTAGAATGAAGGAATGTTGCTCGAAGGCATTTTCGCGCCCGCTACCACGCCGTTCTATCCGAATGAGCGTGTTTATTACAAGAAGCTGGAATTCAACATCAGCCGGCTTTCCTTAACGGCCCTATCCGGCTTGGTCATTTTAGGCTCAACCGGAGAGTCAGTGGCCCTGACCGATGAAGAGACCAGAGAGGTTTTGCGCGTCGCCGCAACATCGGCTGCCGACGATAAAGTCCTGATTGCTGGCGTCGGGCGCGAAAGTGTGAAGGCGACACTTGAAATTGCAGAAGTGGCGTCAGCGACAGGATACGATGCCGTTCTAGTTCGCAATCCGTGCTATTTCCGCCCCCAATTGACTGCCACGGCGCTGCTGCAGTATTTCCGGACGGTGGCGGATCATTCGCCGCTGCCCGTAATCCTGTATTCCATTCCGAAGTTCACGCAGTCTGAAATTCCGGTGGACGTCATAGCCGAGCTCTCTCAGCATGCCAATATTATCGGCTTGAAGGAATCAAGCGGCAGCGTCGAACGCGTGAGGGATGTCGTTCAGGCAACACGACTTGCGCCCCGGCGGACAGTGACGGTAACACCCGTCTTCGAGGCAGTAACGGGACGTATGCTGTCGACCAAGCCGGAAGCGGCGGGCAGTTTCATCAGCGCCGAAGGTCTGGCAAACGCCGGATCTGGATCAGGGGGCGGTGTCGCTTTGGCAGTCGCGCCACCCGCGCCTGCGCTCAAGACGCGTACCCGGGAAGTTGGTTTCCAGGTTCTGACAGGGTCAGC
>CAILBQ010000787.1 GCA_903832475.1 uncultured Acidobacteriota bacterium
GGTGCGCGTCGGCTGCGTCGGCAGACTCAGACGGGTCCGGTATGCGTGGGGGAAGACACGATCAGGTGTGCCGTACATCACTGGATACGAGACCAATTCGGTCGTATATTAAAGAGGACTGATTCAGTCGTATATTATCGCGCCTCGCGTGCCGCCGATCTGGCCTGGCATGCGCAGGCCAGGGGCTTGCCTTGAAGAAGTTTTGGAATGTGATCGCCGGGTTGGTCTTGATGCTGGCTTTGCCCGGAGTTTTGCGGAGCGAACAGGTGTTAACCCTCCGGGGTGTGGTGCACGATGCGACGGGAGCGCGGATCGCAGGGTGTTCTGTGGTGGTGAGTGCTCTGGATGGCGCTGGTGTGGGCTCGAGTGAGACCAACGATCAGGGAGAGTTTTCGGTCCCAGTTCCTGCGGCGGGAACGTATTTCGCGCTGGTGAGCGGTAACGGGTTCGAGCCCGTAAAACTGCAGGCCGTGGTTGCGGAGAGGGAGGGCGTCGCCCTGGATGTGCTGCTCGAAATCGGCGACCGCGCCGAGACGGTCGAGGTGACGGCGGATGCGCTGGCAGCCGAGACGACCAGCACGCAACTGGGCGAGACGCTGGATGCCAAGAAGATGGAGAGCGTCCCGCTGAATGGTCGCAGCTTTACCGACCTGATGGCGGTGCAGCCGGGGATTGTGCCGGTGAATACGGCGCAGCCGGGTGCGGTGATCATGACTGGCGTGGCGTCGACGCCGCCCTCGGGATATGCGAATCCGGGAAACCTGTCGATCAGCGGGCAGCGCGAGGGTTCGAACGGATTTCGCGTCAACAGCAGCGACGTGGAAGAGGACGTGAACATGGGCACGTCCATCGTGCCGAATCTCGATTCGATCGACAGCTTTCGCGTGCTGACCAGCAACTTCGATGCGGAGTATGGCAATTCGAGTGGCGGCCAGGTGCTGGTGACAACCAAGTCCGGCGCGGCGCAGGTGCATGGGTCGGCGTTTGAGTTCTTGCGCAACACAGCTCTGGATGCTCGGAACTATTTTTCGAACCAGCGGGCGGCATACCGGCAGAACCAGTTTGGCGGAACGATCGGCGTAACGCCGTTTCACCGCGGTGTAGCGCTGTTTGCGGACTATCAGGGAACGCGATTGACGGAGGGGATCGATACCGGGCAGATCGCGGTGCCCTCTCTCGCGGAACGGGCCGGGGATTTTCGCGGCAATCC
Source organism: uncultured Acidobacteriota bacterium (assembly GCA_903832475.1). GTDB lineage: Bacteria > Acidobacteriota > Terriglobia > Terriglobales > Acidobacteriaceae > Acidicapsa. The sequence continues at coordinate 1,211 of CAILBQ010000787.1, forward strand.
GCTGACAGGAAGCGTGAATGGGGCCTACTGGGCGGGATTGCTCTCGGCGAAGCTGGGACGTGTGGTGACGGCGGGCGAGCCGTACGCCAGCGTATTCCCGGATGGGCAGATTCCCATGGCCGCGTGGTCGGCTCCGGCGACGGCGCTGCTGGGTTCGATTCCGCAGCCGAATGCGGGCACTGCGTTGTTTGCGACGGCGGCCGAGGCGGAGACGCTCAGCGACGACAAAGGCGCGCTGCGGGCGGACTGGGTGCGGGGAAAAGCAACGCTGACCGGATACTACTTTCTGGACAACTATGCCCTGGATAATCCCTATCCCACCGGGACCGGCGGCGCCAGTGTGCCGGGGTTCGATGCCACTTCCCAGGGCCGGGCGCAACTGGCCACGGTCGGGCACACTATGACCTTTGGTCAGGCGGCCCTGAACGAATTTCATCTGAGCTGCATGCGCAACAGCAATGCGGTGGGGCAGCCCAAAGGCGGGGTGGGGCCGTCGCTGGCATCGCAGGGATTCACCGGCATTGTGGCGCTAAAGCCGGGTACGGAAGGCGTAGAGAACGTCGCGTTCAACGACTTCACCATGGGCGTGGATACGACGGCGCTGGTGCAGGCGGAGAACATCTTCGAAGTGAGCGACGTGTTTTCCCGGATCGTGGGGGCACATGGTTTGAAGGCCGGCGGGGAGATGCACTTGAGCCAGATCGATACGCATCCCGATGTGGTGTTCAATGGCAGCTTTGCGTTCAACGGGTCGGAGACAGGGCTGGATTTTGCGGATTTTCTTTTAGGTGTGCCTTCGAGTTATACGCAGGGGCAGGCGCGCAGCTTTTACAACCGCAATCTGTACGGCGCCGCGTTTGTGCAGGATAGCTGGAAGGTATCGAGCCAGCTGACAGTGAACTACGGCGTGCGATGGGACCGGATCCGGCCGTGGCTGGAGAAGTACAACCAGCTGCAAACGCTCGTGAAAGGTGAACAGTCGCAGGTGTTTCCTGGGGCGCCCCGCGGGCTGGTCTTTCCCGGCGATGCGGGAGTGGCAAGGTCGCTCGCGGGTACTCGAAATGACTTTGCGCCGCGACTGGGCGTTGCATGGTCGCCGAGTGCTTCGGCTCCCTGGCTGAAGCGGGTGGTGGGGTCGCAGGGCGAGACGAGCATCCGCGCCGGATTTGGCATTTTCTATACCGCCTACGAGGGGCTTTCGGCGGGCATTATGAGCGCCAACCCGCCGTACGGATACACGTATACCTCGGCCGCGCCGCCGTTGTTTGCTTCGCCGTTTACCGTGGCGGCAACGGGTGCTGACGCCGGGCAGCGTTTCCCATTGCAGCAGGTGGCCTATGGGGCCAGCCGTGCTCATCCCAATGCCGCCGTTGACTGGAGCCAGTTTGAGCCCCTGGTGGGAATTCCAGCGGTTGATCCAGCGGATGTGACTCCCTATGCCGAGCATTGGATGACGAATGTGCAGCGGCAGGTAGGGAGTGCGGCGCTGGTTTCGCTGAGCTATGTCGGGACGGCTTCGCATCATTTGCTGGTGCTCGAAGAAGCCAACCCCGCCGATCCGGCGCTGTGTCTGAGCCTGGGCACGGCGGTGTGCGGCCCATTCAATGAACAGGCGGCACGAACCCAGTTTGGCCCTGCATTTGGCAGCGTCGAGCTGCAGCGGACGATTGCCAATGCCAGCTACAACGCGTTGGAGGCGACGTTCACGCATCGGTCGCGCGGGCTGGATCTGCTGGCGAGTTATACCTTCAGCAAGTCGATCGATCAGTCGGCGGGGCTGCCGGAGCCGGTAAACCCGGTGAACCCGGCGCTGAGTCGCGGGCTGTCGTCGTTTGACCTGCGGCAGAACCTGGTGACCAGCTTTCACTACGAGATTCCGGGAGCCAAGGAAGGTCACCTCGTGAAAGCGATGACGGGAGGGTGGGCGATCTCGGGGATTGCGCGATTTACTTCCGGGCTGCCGGTCACTCTGCTCAATAACAACGACACTTCATTGCTGGGGACGATTCCGAACGGCATTAACAACAATGGGGTGGACACGCCGCAGTGGAGCGGGCGGACGCTCGATCTACATCGCGATCCACGCGGGGGTGTAGCGGTCTTCGATGCAAGCCAGCTTACTTTGCCGGCGTTGGGGACGATGGGGAATGCGCGACGGAGATTCTTCTCCGGGCCAGGCCTCGAGAACGTCGATGCGACGGTGTCGCGGACGATTCCGATGGAGCGCGGGCAGACGCTGGAGCTTCGCGGCGAGGCATTCAACGTAGTGAACCATGCGCAGTTTTTTGGCCCGGCTGCCGTCGAGGGGAACGTGTCGAGCGGGAACTTCGGTCAGGCAGTGAGCGCGATGGCTCCGCGGCTGATGCAGGTGGCGCTGCGCTACCGGTTCTGACTCTTTCGTTCTGTCAGTCTGCATTCATTCCTCGCAAGACAGAGACCTGATTCACTCCGCTGCGGAGCGGCGGATATACTTTGCGCGGAAGTAACTTGAACTCCGGTGCTCGCGCGGGGCGCCATGCTGGAGGCAGCGCAACATGAACAAGGTCACTCCGTTTCTCTGGTTTGACGACAACGCGGGAGCAGCCGCGGAGTTTTATCTATCCATTTTCCCCAATAGCCGCAAGCTGGAGGAACTGCGCACGACCGAGGCAGGCCCCGGGCCGGCGGGATCGCTGCTGACGATTTCGCTGGAGATCGAAGGCCAGGAAGTCACGTTCATGAACGGCGGACCTTCCAACAAGCTCAGCGATGCATTTTCGTTTACGATCCGCTGCGAAGATCAACGGGAGCTTGATAGCTATTGGGCAAAGCTGACGGAGGGTGGTTCGGAGACGGCGTGCGGATGGCTCAAGGACAAATTCGGCGTGAGCTGGCAGGTGGTTCCCAAAAACATCATGGAGTTGGTTTCCCATCCCGAAGCAATGCGCGCGATGATGAACATGATCAAGCTGGATCAGGCTGCCCTGGAGAAGGCGGCCGCAGGGTCAGCCTGATCGGGCGGCAGCCATTCACGAGCACAACTTTTCCTATTCATACGGTCCTGTAGACAATGCCGACAAACATGTCGGGGCTGAGCATGCCTTTGCCCCATGTGTCATCCCATGCGGCGGTTGGTTTTTTGGCGATGGCTTCCTGTTCTGAGGCGCCGGTCGTCTTCAGCGCAGCAACTTTGTCACGTACGCCGGCCAGCATATCGTGATAGGACTGCAGGGACGCCTTGTCGCCAAGAGGCCCGTGGCCGGGGACGATTTTCGTGCCTGGGCCGGCAAGCGTAAGCGCCTTCTGGCTGGCGTTCACCATGCCCGTGATATTGCCGCCCGAGCTTTCGTCGATGAAGGGATAAAAGCCGTTGAAGTACGTGTCTCCGCAGTGGAGGACGTCGGCTTTGTGGAAGTGGATCGAAATGTCAGAGTCGGTGTGGGCAGCGTCGAAGTGCGCCAGGTCGATGGTGTCGCCATTGGGTTTGAGGGTGAGGGTGTCCGAGAAGACGTCGGTGGGAATGGCGCCGGCGGGGGCCGCAGGGAGATCGAGGTGAAAGAGCTTGATCGACTGTGGTGTCGAGAGGCGCACTTTGGTGTTGGTGTGAGCGAGGATCTTGAATCCTGCGTTGTGCAGCCCTTCGTTGCCGTCGGTGTGGTCGTAGTGCCAATGGGTGTTAATGAGGGTGAACGCGGGATCTTTGCTGAGAGCGGCAAGGGCTTCGCGAATAGCGGGCACGGCGGTAGAAAAGCTGGAGTCAATGAGGATCTTGCCGTCGGGGCCAGTCTGGGCCACCATGTTGCCGCCGGCGCCCTGCAGCAGGTAGACGTTATCGGCCAGTTTTGTGGTCTTGATGGGAGTCTTGGCAGCGGCATCGCGGCCTTGCTGAACGCGGTCGGGAGCGGCGGCCTGGGCGAGCAGCCAGCTCGGTGCGGCGACGGCGGCGGAGGCGGTCAGTCCGATGCGGAGGAAAGAGCGGCGGTTGAGGGGCACGGGCATCGTGGATCCTTTCGAGTGCGCTTGCTTTTCTTTCTGTCCTTCCCTCAGGCGACCTGCTTCCGGTCTCGAGGCAATTCAGCTTATGCCAGGGAGATTGAGGCCGCCCAGCATGCCTTTGAGTTGACCTTGTAACGCTTCTTCGGCTTTGCGTCCTGCGTCATTGATGGCGGCGACAATCAGGTCTTCGAGCATCTCGACGTCCGCCTGGTTGCTGGAAAGGCTGGTGACGGCGGCGGGCTCGATCTTGAGCTTGAGGAGTTGCTTCTTGCCATTCATGGTCGCGGTGACGGCTCCGCCACCGCTGGTGCCTTCAATGATGGTGGAAGCCAGCTTTTTCTGCACTTCTTCCTGCATGTGGCTGGCCTGGGAAAGCATTTCCTGCATTTTTAGCGGGTTGAACATGACGGCTCCGGGGCGTAGGCGAGTGTGAGTGAAGAAAGCAAGAGCAAGATTGGAGTTTCCGAATTTTAAGACAACTGGCACCGCTTACGCGGCTCTATTTTTCGCGCAGGTCGACGACGGAACAAATCTCTGCGTTGAAGATGGATTGGGCCTGGAGGACGAGCGGGTGGTTGCGGGCTTCGTGTTCGATGCTGCCCTGCGCGGCGCGGACCTTGGCCGGGCCGGTTGCGGCGGTGAGGCTCGTGCTGGGAACGATGAGGAAGCGCGATGGCGCGCCCGCCTGCGTGAGGGCCTGCCGAATCAGCTTTTCCGCGGCGGCATTGAAGGTGATGCGGATCATGGTGGCCTTGGCCATGACTTCGATCTTGACGGAGCCGGCCTCGAGGGTCCATTGGCCGTCGTCGAGGATGGCGGCGGCGGTTGCGTGGCCGCCGGTTTCGAGGGCCTGGACGACGGCATTGCGGATAGCGTCAGTGTCGTCGTCCGCTGAAGCGGCGGTCGAAACAGGCGGCGGAGGCGGCGGGACGATTTGAGGGCCGGTCTCGGTGATCGCGGGATGGGGGACGTTGGGGGGATCGAAAGGTGCGGTTTCCGCGAGAGCTAACGAGCCGACAGTCTCGAGACTTTGCGCGGACAGTGACAGTTCGGCAGACGCGATAAAGCTCGGGGCTGGAGCCCCAGCCCGTAATGCGGTCGAGTTGTCAGAACTGACGCCCTGACCTCCCTCCGTCGAAGCGCTCCGAGCTTCGATCGGAGCATTGGGAGTAGCGCGCAATACCTGAGGTTCTTCGACAGGGACGGACTGCTGGCTGCGGAGGTTGCTGGCGGCGAAAGGGGAAAGCGACGGGGCGGCTGGGGATGACGCGGCTGCTGGTGCCGGCGATGCCACGGAGCGCGACGGAGAAGCAGGCAGAGCCGGGGCCGTGCTGCGCGAAGAAGGGCCGGCCGATGGTGGCACGGGACGGCGTGCGCCTGCCGCGGAGGACTGCCCGGCCAGGCCGCTGAGGATCTCCTCCATGGGCAGCAACCGCTGCGCCTGGATGAGTTTCAGCAGGCCGAGCTCAAGATGAAAGCGCTGTTCCTGGCGGTAGTTGAGCTCGTCGAAGGTGCGTAGCGCGATCTGCAGGTTCCGCGTGAGGTCGTCCTCGGAGAAAAGCTGCGCTGTGCGGGCAGCGCGGGCGCGTTCGTCCTGGGCGATCTCAAGCAGCTGGGTGTTTTCTCCGCCAAGCTTGGCCATGAGGCAGTTGCGCAGGTAACGGACGAGCTGGCGGGCGAGGGCAGAGGGGCTGTTGCCGCTGGCGATGAGCCGGTCGAGGTCCATCATCAAGGCGGCGGATTGTCCTGCGCTGACCGACTCCATGAGGCGTTCGAAGACGGCGTTGGGCACGGAACCCATCAGCTCGCGGATCTGGTCGGTTTGCAGGACCGCGCGGCCGTCCACCAGCGGCGCGGACGCTATCGCCTGGTCCATGATGGACAACGCATCCCTCATCGACCCGTCGCCGGCTTCTGCGAGCAGAGCCAAAGCGGCATCTTCGGCGGTGACGTTCTCGCGCACGGCGATGGCCTTGAGCTGAGCCAGGATGTCGTCGAAC
>CAILBQ010000788.1 GCA_903832475.1 uncultured Acidobacteriota bacterium
ATCGATATCCAGGAATTGATTGCGCGCGGCGCGGTGACGACCGCGGAGAAACTGCGCGTCGAACTGTACGACAAGGTCAACCGGCTGGGGATTGGGGCGCAGGGGCTGGGCGGCCTGACGACCGTGCTGGATGTGAAGATCATGGAATCGCCATGCCATGCGGCGAATCTGCCGGTGGCCATGATTCCCAACTGCGCTGCGACCCGGCACGCGCATTTTGTGCTCGATGGGAGCGGACCGGTATTTCTCGATCCGCCGTCTTTGGAAAATTGGCCGAAGCTGACGTATGACGTCTCGCAAGCCAAGCGGGTCAATCTTGACACCATCACGCGCGAGGAAGCGGAGTCGTGGAAGACGGGCGAAGTGCTGCTGCTCAATGGCAAGCTGCTGACCGGGCGCGATGCGGCGCACAAGCGGATGACCGACATTCTGAGCCGGGGCGAAAAGCTGCCCGTCGATTTCAAGGACCGGTTTATTTACTATGTCGGGCCGGTTGATCCGGTTCGCGAAGAGGTGGTCGGGCCAGCCGGGCCGACGACGGCAACGCGGATGGACAAATTTACGCGGCAGATGCTGGCGGAGACCGGGCTGCTGGGCATGGTGGGCAAGGCGGAGCGTGGTCCGATGGCGATTGACGCGATTCGCGAGTTTGGCGCGGTGTACCTGATGGCGGTGGGCGGCGCGGCGTACCTGGTGTCGAAGGCGATTCGCGGCTCGAAGCTGCTGGCTTTCGGGGACCTGGGGATGGAGGCGATCTACGAGTTTGACGTGGTGGATATGCCGGTCACGGTCGCGGTCGATGCCAAGGGTACGAGTATTCACCAGACCGGACCAGCGGAATGGCAGCAGCGGATCGCGGGGAACCTGGGCGGCGTGCCTATCCTTCAGTGATTGCGGCGCAGTGAGCTGAGGGCAGAGAAAAGCGCGAGCCTGTGCTCGCACCTTTTGTTGCTTTGACCAGCCTGAATGGAAGCTCTTACTGCTTGCCGAAGCGATAGACGATGCCGCCGGTAGCGCCCCAGCCGGTTTGAGTCGTAGAGCCGAACGTGGTGACGCGATATTCCGGTGACGCGCGCAGGCCGACATTCGGGGTGAGGTTAAATTCGAACGGCACGCTGGCGCTGACGCTGGCTGCGATCCCATCGGGGTAGAGGCCAAGGAGCTTGGTGCCAAATCCGTCTGTGTCTCCAGAGAAATTGCCGTAAACAATTCCACCCAGGACGCGGCCGGAGATGGAGTACCGGGGCTGCAGCATGAAGCGATAGGTCGGCCCGATCATGCCCGAATACTGGCTGATGGCTGGATGGAGCTGGTTGTACTGGTTGTTTCCGAGAAAGGAAGTACCGTAGGCTCCGCGAGCGTCGGCGGTGACGCCGAGACGCTGGCTGAAGTAGCGGCTGAGTTCAAAATCATAGGAATACAGGTTGAAGTGCTGCAGTCCCTTTCCGGAAACGGTGCCTGGTCCTGGGATGGTGCGGGTGAAGCCTGCGCCGATCTGCACATCGTAGAGGTGGCTGTACACGTCGTGAATGGCGGTGGCGCGGCGCTGTTCGCGACGGGCGCGGATGCGGGCTGCGACGCTCATGGAAGACGCCGTCGGAGTTTGCGCCTGAGGAGCAGCTGGCGCACTGGAAGAACTGGGCGTCTGCGCATCATTTGCAGGAGCAGCGGGGGCCTGCATCGGCATGGCCTGCAGCGAAAGAGTGGCGGATGCGGAAAGAGCTAGCAAAAGTACAGAACGACTCAACGAAAACATCAGGATCGAGATACCTCCAGGGCAATCAAGAAACATGCCGAAATTGGCAATGGCCCCTTCCGTATTCAATCACATTCCAGCGGAATGGCAGGTTGCGCACCGGAAAAGCCTCGAAACGACCGGGATGAAAAGCGGAAGGACAGGTATGTGACGGCTCAATCAGCTGTTGGGTATCCATGCACCAGCGGCAGCGGCAATTTTCTGCTGCCGTGGTGTCGAATGGTTCGTTGCGCGGGGGTGAGGCTCAGTGGATGAGGCTGAGATCCGATTGCAACTGCTCGAGCTTGAAGCCGGAGGGCGACCCTTTGGAATCAATCCAATCCTGGCTCAGGAGCGCGTGAGCTTCGTCGACGTAGGCGTTCCAGAAGTCGACGGTCATGGTCTTCAACGCTCCCCAGGTGATGCAGGTGAAGGAGGTAGCGTCGTACTTGGGCACGAAGACGGCGTGGCCGCCCCAGCTTCCGGCCTTGGCGTTGGCTCCATTGCCGGGCACCACGTCCCAGATGTCCTGAGTCTGGGCGGTAAGGGGGAGCGAGACGCCGACGTAGACGCCGCCGAACAGGTTGATGGCCTGCCGAATGAGATCGAGATTGGCCACGGGCGGATCGACAAACGCAATCAGCTTATGGCGGTAGAAGGCGCTCTTTTGCCAGCTGGAAAGCACGTTCAATTCGATTCCGCCTGAATCGGTCTTGGGGTCGGCCGGGTTGTAGCCGTCCCATTTCTTGTAGTAGTTCAAAACCTGCGCATCGGGGATGGTGATCTCGGCAGAGGTATTGGCCGACCAAATTTGTACGGCATGGGCGATACCGGCGATGGTGCAGCAGCCGAGCTTGTCATTGAGCATCATGCCAAATTGAGAAACGCCCTTGGTCCAGTCTTTCGATACCGGCGCAGCGGGGAGCGCGGTGGTCATGTAGCGAGCCAATTGCAGGGTGCGGCTGTCGGTTACCACGGCTTTGCGGCCCAACTTCATCTGGGAATGATCTGCCACGGGAGTTTCCTTTCCACTTACGGTATACGGATCGAGAGATGCCGGCCTTGAATCAGCCTGCATACGGAACCATTTGTACTTGCCTGGAGCGTGACGCCTGATAGCTCCCACCACGTTGTCAAAAGGGCGGAGCGATTGTCCACAAAATTGTGCGCAAGGAGCGTGAACCGTTTCCAGATTCGCTTCCGCTCGGCGAGACAGCGATCTCTCGTTGGCCGGGCAGGGACAAAATTGAGGTCAGGCTGAGTGAAATGATTATGATGGTCAGACCGGAGGGATGGATCGATGGGGCGTTTTCTGTTTGGAATCATCATCGGAGTTCTTTTGCTGCCTGCGGGCGCATGGGCGTGGTTCAAGTACGGACACCCTCCTGTAGCTGTAGCCGATGCACCGCTGCCGTTTGAGAGGCAGATCACCCACGTGCCGTTGAATGCGCGCATCGACAAGGAAGCTCCCGGAGCTGCCGCGGTGCAGGCCAATGAAGCGACCTTTGTTGCCGGGGCTCATATCTATCGTGAGCAGTGCGCTTTCTGCCATGGCGTTTCTGGAGAGAAATCCAAGATTGGCGGGAATATGTTTCCTGGCGTTCCTCAGCTTTGGGAAAGCCACGGCCACGGTGTGGTCGGCGTAAGCGACGATCCTCCGGGAGAGACGTACTGGAAGGTGGCGAACGGGATCCGGCTGAGCGGGATGCCGGCGTACAACAAGATTCTGAGCGAGACCGAGATGTGGCAGGTGAGTGTTCTGCTGGCCAATGCAGACAAGCCGCTGCCTCCGACGGCGCTTATTCTGCTGAAACAACCTCTCAACCTGGATGCGGCCACGGCGGCGCCTGCTCCGCCGGCGGACCTGGGCAGGTAAGTTCACGGATCGGAGCTTGGTTCAGAGTTCACGCATGGGCTTGATTGCTTCTACTTCTCGAAGGATGACGATGACGAAAACGATGCGGGTGATGCTGGTAGCCCTGTTGCTGTCGGGTGTGGGTGGGAGTTTGCTGGGCTTGCGCGGCCAAAGTCCTACGTTGGCGGGCGATGCGGCGCATCCGGCCAAGACGGAAGGATGGGTGGATACCCGCCTGTACTTTGGCCTGGGGCCGGCGGACATGCCGGAAAAGGGAGTCAGCGAAGCCGCCTGGCGCGAGTTTCTGGACAAGGAGGTCACGCCGCGATTCCCGGACGGCCTGAGCGTTGTCGATGTGTATGGGCAGTGGCAGAGCAAGGGGCGAACGTCTCCGTCGCATATCCGATCGAAGATGCTGATCATCGATTATCCCGACACGGCGCAGAACCGTGCCAAGGTGGACGAAATCCGCGCGGCGTGGAAGAAACGCACCGGCGATCAATCCGTGCTCAAAGTGACGCAGCCGGCCGATGTTTCCTTCTAGGGGCATTCTCCGCCAACCGTGTAAGAAAGAGGATTTCGCATGAGCGTCTTCGCTTCGATCCGCAAGGGATTCAGCTTTTTCCTGATGAGCATGGGGGTTTCTACGTATGACAAGAAGCCGCCGGCGGCCAAGCCGGTTCCAACCGATGTATCCAAGGAAAAACCTGAGTAAGCCTCGGAACGTATGACACAAGGTCTAGTCTGCCTAGGTCAAACCAGGCAACATCCAGACGGGCGGTCCCGATGCGAAGCAAGTATATGTTGTGTGTATTGCTGATAGCAGCGTTGCTGACGTTGAGTTCCGATGCGGAGAAACTGAGTCGTAAATCACTGGAGCACATCCTTTCCGAGCAAGGATTTGGCGTGCTCTTGCAAGGCAAGGTTAGATTTGCTCATCTCGGTGAAATGAAGTGCGGCTCTAAAATTCTTGACGTCTACTACTACACTTGGGAGGAAACAAATCCGCCCGGGCGCGCCATACATTTCAGTCAGCGTCTCATCTTTCTGGAGAATCGGACTTATGTAGGGCACTATGTGATCTCGGATCGCCCAGTTCTGGTCAAGCCGGATAGGTTGCGGTTCCCAGTTCCTGAGGAGGAAGGCAACCTACTTAGATGCGATAAAGCCGGCCTACCGCAGTCCGCTTACATCGATGGCGGCGATATTGTTCTGGAGAAATGACGGCCCGTTCACCCTGAACTGCCCGAGACTCCCTTTCGCAGGAGAAGCCGCTGCGTGAATTTTGCGTCATGCACATGCCGGTAGAGACACGGCTCTTCCCTTGAGTTCTCGAATGACTACAATGGAAGTATGTCGATTACTCGCCAGCAGGCTTTAGAGTGTCTCCAATCCGACGACCTGATCGGCCTGGGGATGGAGGCCGATGCGGTTCGCCGCCGCCTACATCCCGAGGGCGTCGTCAGCTACATCATCGATCGCAACATCAACTACACCAACTTCTGCACGGAGTACTGCACGTTCTGCGCCTTTTACCGGCCGCTCAAGGGGCCCCGGGCCAGCGAAGGGTACATCCTCGACTTCGAGAAGATCTACGAAAAGATCGAGGAAACCGAGGAGTTGGGCGGCACGGGCGTGCTGATGCAGGGCGGCATTCATCCGGATTTGAAGATCGACTGGTTCGAGAGTCTGTTTACCGGGATCAAGCAGAGATTCCCGAACATCTGGCTGCATTGCCTGTCGGCGAGCGAGATCCTGGCGATTGCCGAATACTCGGAACTGAGCCTGCGCGACACCATCAGCCGGCTGCGCGATGCGGGGCTGGATTCGATCCCCGGCGGCGGCGCGGAGATCCTCGACGACGAGGTGCGCCATCGCATCGCGCGGCTCAAGTGCAAGACGCAGGACTGGGTGGACGTGCATCGAACCGCGCACCAGCTGGGCATGCGCACCACGGCGACGATGATGTTCGGGGTGGGCGAGACGCTGGAGCAGCGCGTCAATCATTTCGAAGTGGTGCGCGCCTTGCAGGAAGAGACGGGCGGGTTCACGGCTTTCATCCCGTGGAGCTTTCAGCCGAATTACACGGCGCTGGGCGGGCGTGGGTGGGATGAGGCGACATCGGTGGAGTATTTGAAGGTGCTGGCTACTTCGCGGCTGTATCTGGACAACATCGAGAACGTGCAGGCGAGCTGGGTTACGCAAGGGTTGAAGGTGCTGGAGCTTGGACTGCACTTCGGCGGCAACGATGTGGGCTCGGTGATGCTGGAGGAGAATGTCGTCAAGGCGGCGGGCACCAGCAACTGCACGACGGAAGAAGAGCTGCGGCGGATCATCCGCGATGCCGGGTTCAAGCCTGTGCAGCGGGATACGCTGTATCGGACTATGTTTCTGAACTAAGCTTTGCAACCGGAAAGACGATCAAGACGGCAGAATGTCTGGCCCTACCTAGTCTCGGTTTTGGTCATCATGCCTTCACCGCGCAGCCAGGTCTCGAGCAGGGCTGGCCATTGATCCAGAGCATCGCTGCCCCCGCCCAGGCCGCTGCCGTGGCTGCCCTTGGCGAAGATATGCATCTCCACCGGAACATCGGCCTTGAGCAGGGCGTTGTACATGCTCAGCGCCTGCTCTACGGGGACCGTCTGGTCTTCGGTCGTGTGGTAGATGAAAGTCGGCGGCGTGTCTTTGGTGACGAACAGATCCGGCGAATAGAGCTTGCGGAGCGCTTCGCATTTCTCTGGCCCGCTGTCCAGCAAGCCCATCAATTTGCAATAGGTGAGGTGCGCCGTGTTGGTGGAGATGGCGCCGATCCAGGGATAGCCGAGTACGGCGAAATCGGGCCGGCTGGAGGCGCGCTCGATGGGGTCTTCCGCATCCGGCTTGCCAGGCACGAACTGCGTCTCCGCATTGCCCGCCAGGTTGCCACCCGCGGAAAAACCGATGACCCCAATATGATTGGGATTGAGGTGGTAGTCATTGGCCCTTGCCCGGACCAACTGCACCGCGCGGCGGGCATCGATCAGCGGGACCGGCAGCAGATATTTCTGCCCGAGACGGTAGCGCAGCACGAACGCGGTGAAGCCGTGGGAGGCGAACCAGTCGCCGACTTCCCTGCCCTCGAGAACTGCGGCCAGACCCATGTACGCGCCGCCCGGCATGACGATGATGGCGCCGCCATTATCCTGCCCGGGCTGGGGCCGCAGAATGCTGAGCGTGGGAATGTCATCGCACCCTGATCCCTTGGCGCCGGGCGCGTCGCCGGGCCAGAGGCGCAAGGTGGAGATTCCCAGGAATGGGACGGCAGCGCTGGCTTCGGGACATCCGGATGTTTCGGTTGCTGCGGCGGGAGACGGCTGAGAGTAGAGCAAGCCGGTCGAGAAGAAAAGCAGGAGTCCACTGGAAATGGAAAGGATGGCACGTCGAGTTCTCAAGGTAGCTCCGGCGGGGTGCAAGGTGAACAAATCGAACGAATTATAGCCGAATACCCTTGTGTCCCGGGCAGGCGTCGCCGGCCTCAGCGATCAGCGTGTCGACGATGCCGACGCCATATCTGGCCAGGAAGTATGCTGCGCCGAAGACTCGCTCCTGCAAACTGCGCTGGGGATGCAAAGCCTGTTCGACGGCCTGGGCATGGCGGGCAAGCGAAGCTTCCTTCTGGAGTTCGAAATTTGCCGCCAACCGTCGCAGCCGGTTCATCTGGTAGCGCATCTTGCTTGCGGAGACCTGAGCGGATTTCGCGAGCCCTTCGTCGAGGCCGGCCAGATAGCCGGTGAGGGACGTTAGCTCGGTGTCGAGGGCGTTGCCTGCCGACGCCAGCCGCTGCTTGCCTGCGATGGGCATGGCTCGCGCCGCCAGACGCTGCGCCAGAGACTCTTCGGTATTGGCGAGTGCGGTTTCCAGGGACAACTCATGCCGGTCTAGCAGCTCGGCAATGGCTGGCTCGATGAGGGTTGCCGACAGACGGGGAACGACCGGCGTGACTCTGCCCAGGATGCGTTCGTACAGGACAGACGACTGCGCGAAATAGGCGACTTCGGCAGGACCTCCCACGTAGGCCGAGGTGGGCAGAATGGTGTCCTGGAAGATGGGCCGCAGCAGCGCGGAGGGGGAAATGCGCTCCGGTTCAGCAGCAAGAATGCCGACCAGTTCTTCGGAGGAATACCGCTGACGACCCGCCTGCCACAGGCCGCCGGGCTCGGTTGCCGACGACGGAGTGCGCTTCAGGGCGACTCGCGAGCCGGTTCGTTCGTCGATGAGGAATAAGAGGCTGCCATGTTCTCCAACTGCGACCTGGGCGTGGTAGCCGGCCTGAGCGATGGCGGCGTTGCGCTCCAGGAGCGCGGCGTGCAGCTCGTCGGCGCGCTCGATGGCCGCCTGTAGTACGGGGGCGCCAAGTTGATGCGCTTCACGGCCGGATGCATCCAGCACCAGCAATCCCTGCTCGCGAAACACCTTGCTATAGAACCCGGCAAACGCGCCGGCGAGGGTATTTCCGGGCCGGTACGCTGCGGTGAGCCATTCCATGGCGTCCGAATAGCCCAGGAGTTCTGAAGCCTGGTCGATGAGGGGAAGTATCGATTCATCGAGCACCAGCGAGCCCACCGGAAGCGGCGCTGCGGGAGCAGATGCGTAGGTCAAGGTGCGCAATTCGCGGCGGGCAGGAAAGGTGACGTGGTTGATCTCGGGAAAATCATGATCTTCGCTAGCCAACCAGAAGACGGGCTGATGGTCCTGTCCGGCGAGGGAAGCGCGGCGAGCCAGAGCGATGGCGGTTGCAGCCTTGTGGGGCACGTACATCGGTCCGCCGAAGAGGCCGACCTGCTGTCCCGTGACAACAACTTTGGAACCCTGGCGAATGCGATCCACTTGCGCCGCGAGCCCGGGGTTTTGCTGAGACAAAATGCCGGCGAGCCGGTTGCGATGATCCTCACTGGACAAATTCGGCGATTTGTCGAAGGGCAGATCGGGGACGCGCGATCCGTACCATGAACTGACGGCGTCCGAGCCGCCACAAAAATCCATGAAGAGACGGGAGAGTCCCGGCACGACGGAGATGGGTAGACATTCAGGGGTCAATGCGGGTCTCTCGGGCTTCTGGAGCCGGGGAATCTGTGGCTCCTGATTGAGTCTAATCGGTGGTGGTCAGTTGCAACCTAACGGATGCGTCTGGCTATCACTCGGATGCAATGCGAAGGGGCCGTGGATCAAAATACCAACCAATGCGCATGGAACGCGGAGTGAGCAGGAGGGACGCTCCTGTCTCTGGCGCGGATGGTACCGTTATTTCTGACGATCCTGTTCGTGGAGACAGTGCAATGACGACAAACAAGGAATTCAAGAAGAGCACGGCCAAGGCTACGGCGGTCGCGAAGGCTGAAGAAGCCATCGCCACAACGGCACTCCCGGCGGCGTCGCGCTCCAAAGGGAAAAAGGCCGCCAAGAGCGCCAGCAAGCCCAAGGCGGACGCGGTGGTAAAGACGGCGGCGACCAAGACTGCCGTCAAAGCCAAGAAGTCTGCCAAGGCATCCGCCAAGCCGTCTTCTCCCGAAACTGCCACTTTGCTCGATTCGCAGATCGCCTATGAGGGACCGCTGTTTCGTGTGCTTCGCGATCACCTGATCGAGCCAGGCGGCCGCGAGTCGTACCGCGACGTCATCCGTCATAACGGATCGGTGGTGATCCTTGCGGTCGATCCAGGGAAGAAAAAGAAAGACCCGTGGATCGTGGTGGAGCGCCAGTATCGTCATGCGGCCGGCCAGTTTCTGTGGGAACTGCCTGCCGGCAAGCTGGATGCCGGCGAGAAGCCGATCGATGGAGCCAAGCGGGAGCTTGCGGAAGAAACCGGCTACGGCGCGAAAAAGTGGTCCCCGCTGATTGAGTACTATGCCAGCCCGGGATTTCTGGGCGAAGCGATGAAGGTTTTCCTGGCGGAGGGGCTGCTGGCAGGCGAGGCGCATCCCGAGGAAGACGAGAACATCGACTTTCGGCTGGTCAAACTTTCTGAATTGCTGGAACTGATCGACAAAGGCAAGATCATCGACGGCAAGACGTTGACCAGTCTCCTTTTATACGCTCGCCAACTGGGCGTGAAACGGTAGAAATCGCGGGTTCTGGAAGGAATGGCCGAGGCATCAGGGCTTGCATGGCATCATTTCTTCCGTTGCGCGCAAGCTGTTACAACCAAGTGAATCAACTTTTCTTTGACTTTTGTCGTCTCAAATATCAGCGGCTTCCCCAAGATGTCGCCACCGAGAGCAAAGGAAGGTACGTTCTGTGGCTCAATACAAAGGAACAGTGAAGTGGTTCAACAACGCCAAGGGGTTTGGCTTCATTGGCCGTGAAGATGGGCCAGATGTTTTCGTTCACTACTCGGCCATTCAGGTGGATGGCTACAAATCACTGAAGGAAGGCGACGAGGTTGAGTTTGACATCGTCACCGGCCAAAAAGGTCCGCAAGCCGATGCGGTGGTCAGGGCCAAGGATTCCTCCTCTTCTGCGGCTGCTTGACCGGGCCTAAGACTTCTGATTTCTTTCGGAACGGGGGACATGAACGAGCTAGCCATGCCCCTGGCTTCCCTGCGGAACTCTCTTCCCTTCCTGGATACAATTGAATATTCGTTCTCGTGCGGTTGGGCGCCTGAGCGTCTGGCCTGCTCCGCATGTCATCGGCGATACTGTCGAGGACGCTGCGGGAGTGCGGCCCCCTCATGGATAATTCGGCGCTGGCTGGGCTGCTGGACGAAACTGCGAGCCTGCTTGAGATCAATGGAGGCGATGCCTTTCGCATCCGCAGCTATCGGCGGGCTGCCGAGGCGGTCGAGCAGAGCACGATCGACCTGTCAGCGGCGGATGCAGCGCGCCTGCTATCCATCCCCGGCATCGGCAAAGGGATGGCGGCGAATATTCAAGCCGCTGTCGCCACGGGATCGTTCCCGCTCCGGGACGAATTGCTCGCGCTTTATCCTTCGGGAATTTTGGATCTGCTGAAACTACCCGGCATGGGGCCGAAGACGGTCGCGCTGCTGTGGGATGCGTCCAAGATCAGCAGCATCGATCAGCTTGCGACGGCCATTGACGCCGGCCAACTGAGTGCCTTGCCGCGCATGGGTCAGAAGCAGATTGACAAGCTGCGCAAAGGCATCGAGGACTATCGGCAGAGCGCAGGCCGATTCCGCATGAACGATGCCGATGAAGCGGCAAAGAGCATCACGGAATACCTGATGGCTTTCCCTGGGATCGCCCAGGTGACGCCTGCGGGATCGCTGCGGCGCGGCCGCGAAACGGCCGGCGATCTCGATCTGCTGGTTACCGGCCCGGCTTGTGAAATCGACTGCGTAAGCGCTGCGGTGGAGTACACAGCAACGTATCCCGGCATACGCAACCTGATCGCGCGCGGAGAGAACAAGGTCAGTTTCTACCTGGCCAATAGCCTGCAGGTGGATGTGCGGTTGTTGCCTGCCGGCTGCTATGGGGCTGCGCTGCAATATTTCACCGGCTCCAAGATGCACAACGTGGCTCTGCGCCAAAGAGCGTTGAAGCTGGGGTACACGCTCAGCGAATGGGCCCTGGCCCGGCTGGATGACGAGTCGGTGATTGTTGCGGCGGAGACGGAGGAGTCCATCTATGCGGCGCTGGGGATGGACTGGATTGCTCCGGAGATGCGCGAAAACCTGGGCGAGATTGAAGCCGCCCTGCAACACAAGCTGCCGCAACTCATCGAGCAATCCGACATCCGCGGAGACGTGCACATGCACACCTTCGCGACGGACGGACGCAACTCGATTCGTGAAATGGCTGAGGCTGCCTTGGCGCGTGGCTACGAATACATCGCGATCACGGACCATTCGAGAAATCTGGCAATGACCAACGGATTGGATCCGGAACGCGCCATGGAGCAGGTGCGGCTTATCCGGCAGACGGATCGCGAGTTTGCCGAGGAGTCTGGCGGGAAATTGCGCATCTTTACCGGCATTGAAGTGGACATCCTGGGCGATGGCGAGCTGGATCTTCCCGATGAGGTGCTGGCGGAGATGGATGTGGTCATCGGCAGCGTTCATACGCTGTTCCAGCAGCCGAAGGAGCAGATGACCGAGCGCATCGTGCGCGCGCTGCACAATCCTTACCTGCGCATCCTGGGGCATCCAACGGGCCGCATGCTGCTGCGCCGCGAACCTTACGGATTGGACATGCCCACCGTTCTGGCGACGGCGGCGAGACTGGGAGTCGCGGTCGAACACAATGCTTCGCCATCGCGGCTCGATCTCTGCGACCGGGACCTGCGCCATGCGAAGGAGCTGGGCTGCAAGATCGTGATCAACACCGACGCGCATAATAACGGCCACGATCTGGACAAGATGCGGTTTGGCATTCGACAGTTGCGGCGCGCTTGGCTGACTGCCGGGGACATACTCAATACTCTGCCCCGGGAGCAGTTTCTTTCCGCTCTGCGCCCGCGTCCGAATGCTGCTTCCTGAAATTCAAAGACGGCTGTATGTGCTTGAGAGTAAGATGGGGTCGCTATGAGCCTGCTGCAAATCAATGAAAACGCCCCCCGTCCCGATGACGCCAGCGCCGCGGGAGAAGACTACGCCAAAGGAAGCAGCTATCTGCTCTGGGCGTTGATCATTGCTTTTGTGGTGATTTCGGTGGGGACGGCGATTTTTCTGCTGCTCAACCGGCCGCAGCCTTTTGCCGTGGGAGAGGCTCCGCAGGTCTGGGTGCATCCAGTTCACACCCTCAATACGCCCATTGACGCCGCGGGTGAGCAGACGGCTGGAGAAGTCTTCGACCAGGTGCTGGTCTTTGCGCATATTCGCGTACGCAACGAGAGCAAAGAGCCGATCGTGCTGAAGGAATTGCTGACCAATGTCGAGCTGGACGACGGCATTCACTCCAGCTACGCCGCGACGGCTACGGACTTTGGCCGCATTTTTGTGGCGTATCCACAGCTTGCGTCGCTGCACACTGCTCCGCTGTTGCGGGATGCCGTCATTCAGCCGGGCCAGGTGGATGAGGGCATGATCGTGTCGGCATTTCGGGTTTCGAAAGAGCAATGGACGGCGAGGAAGAATCTGAACTTCACCGTGGAGCTCAAGTATCACCCTGACCTGATCATCACGCCGGTGGGGCCGGTGATCGAGCAATAAGCGGCGCCATTCAGTTACAGGCGCCGCCCGCGTTTCGGATGAATGTTACTGGATCGACGGCGGTACCGGTGCGGTTTTGGGGACCGACAGGTAGCCCGTCACGGTGTTCTTGGCGGAAACCGAGTTCACTACGATTTCGTAGAGCGCCGGATCTTTGCCGCCGTAGAACTGCAGGGGCTCGTTCAGGTTGCGGTCCTTCTTCTCGTAGTTCTTGTCGTCGGAATAGACGACCATGGTGAAGCGGCTCTTCTTGGCGTCGGCTTTCTTGAGTTCGAGGCTCACCGTGCCAACGGGCTTTCTCTGCCCCTTCACGAGCGTGAATTCGTAGAAATTGCGGTCGCCCTTGTGCTTGAGGATTTCCAGCTCATCGTGGTTGCGCGCGATGAGGCTGGTGTGGCCGCTGACGTCGCCCTGGATGGATTGAAGCTGACCGACGGCGGTGGCCAGATCGCTCTGCGTCTTGGCGACATCGGTCTTCACTCCGCCGACATCGGTTTTCACCGCGCTGACGTCGCTAGAAACCGCGGTGAGCTGCTGGCTCGCCACCTTCTGCGCTTTCTCAAGGCGCTGGCTGTCGACCTGTTCGCGCTGGAGGACTTCCTGGGTGCGGGCTTCGAGCTGTTTCTGGGTGAGTCCCAGAGACTGGCCCATTTCCTGGCTGGTGACTTTGAGGCGGGCATCGGTTTCGCGCAGCTCGGCGGCCAGCTTGGCGCTTTGCTCGTTCGCGGCATTCAGTGCGGCTTCCTGGCGCGTCAGGCGACTGGCGAGAACGTAGGTCCAGACCAGCCCACCCACCCCAATCAACAACGCAACAGCAATGACGCCAATCAGCGCTCCGGATACAGATCGGGAGGGAGACGTTTCGAGTTCACTCATGTGTAGGCCTTCCTTGGCTTTGGACTCGCGAGGGAGGCTGCAACCTTCCGTTCGCGCGTACCGTCACTCTTGTGGTCCCACGTACGGCAATTCACTGCTTCTGCAATCGCATCCTGGATTTGTCCGCAGGTGGGTCGGTACCAGCATACTGAAATCTCTGGGAAACGCGGAAGTTTTGCTGTAGTTTGATTCCACAAGGCCGAAGAAGTCCTGAGGAATCAGTCAACAGGTGCTGTCGATGGCGGCTATCAGGCGGGCAAAGCTGCCTGAAAGTGACAACCATTGAATCGCTGCGCTATAAAGAGTTTTGCGGTCTTTCGAATTCTGCAGGAACAGGGCGCGATCCCGAGTACGGCGCGACCAGCAAGCCAAAAGAAGAACATCCAACCCAGACTGGGAGCAATCACGAAATATGTCGACTGTCGTAGCGGGAAAGGGACTCGAAGGCATCGTTGCCGCCAACTCGGGTATTTGCTGGATTGACGGTGACGCGGGGATTCTTTCCTATCGCGGCATCGATATCCATGAGCTGGCGGACTACTCCACCTTTGAAGAGACGACGTACCTGCTATGGAACGGCCGCCTGCCGACTCTGGCTGAGTTGCAGGAATTCACCGTGGAATTGGCGCAGGCCCGGGTGCTGGATCCAGCCATCCTTTCGCTGCTGAAGAGCTTTCCTGAGGGTGCGACGCCAATGGAAGTGCTGCGCACCGCTGTTTCCGCGTTGAGCATGTACGATGCCGACGAAAAGGACAACACGCACGACGCCAATGTGCGCAAGAGCTATCGGCTGACCGCACAGGTGGCGATGATCGTGGCCATCTATGACCGGTTGCGCAAGGGTCTCGCCGTGGTCGAGCCTGACGCGTCGCTGAGCCATGCTGCCAATTTTCTCTGGATGCTGAATGGCGTCAAGCCGAGTGAGACTGCGACGAAGACGCTCGACATTGCGCTGATCCTGCATGCCGATCACGAATTGAACGCCTCCACGTTTGCCGCGCGCGTGATTGCGGCGACGCTTTCCGACATTCACTCGGCTGTCACCGGCGCTATCGGCGCGCTCAAGGGCCCGCTGCATGGGGGAGCCAATGAAGCGGTGATGCGCATGCTGTTTGCCATCGACAAGGCCGGCGCCGATCCGGTCGAGTACGTGAAGGAGATGCTGGCCGCGAAGAAGAAGGTTTCAGGATTTGGACACCGCGTCTACAAGACCGAAGACCCGCGCGCCACGCATCTGCGCCGCATGAGCGAACAGCTCGCCACGGATTCCGGCCTGACCAAGTGGTATGACTGGTCGCGGCAGATCGAGCTCTACATCAAGGCTGAAAAGCGCCTGAACGCCAACGTGGATTTCTATTCTGCGTCGACGTACACGACGTTGGGAATTGACGTCGATCTGTTCACACCCATCTTCGCCGTCAGCCGCATTGCCGGATGGGCCGCGCATGTGATCGAGCAACTGGACGACAACCGCCTGATCCGTCCCCGCGCCGAATACATCGGACCAGCGTATCCGACTGAGTACATCCGCATCGCAAACCGCTAGATCCTTTCGTCCGCAAAACGGAAAGGGCGCCCTATCGGCGCCCTTTTTGCTTTCGTGATTGCGTTGCATCTACATCCCGCCGCGGCTGGCCGGGGGAACGATGCCGTTCATGCGCAGATAAATGACCATCTGCCCATAGTGATCCATCATGTGCGAAATGCCAAAGGCGGCCATTCCTGCCGGGGTTCCTGTCTTGGTCAACTTGAATGCGTTCTCGGCCGTCATGGTGTCGATGGTGGCGTGCGCCTTGGCGAAGGAGTCCTTGAGAGCCTTCATGATGTCGGCCTTGCTGGTCAGCTTCTCAATCGAGTCGGTCATTTTCTTGTCGTCTGCTTCGGTGAAGCCTGGGCCGCCGAAGAAGTAATAGTTGGCCTCAGCGACATGCTTGACCTGCTGGCCAAACGTTCGCGCGCCTTTGAACTCTCCATTGGTGGGCGCAAAGCTGTACTTGTCTTCCGGCATGGCGTCTGCCGCGTCGACAAATTCTTTTTCCATGCCTGCAAGCAGCTTGTTGTAGGTTGCGGCGGGAGAGACCTGGGTACCTTCGGTGGGCTTGGCCATGGGGGCAGCCGCCTGGGCGAGGAGAGATGGGGAAGACGCGGCAGTCAACAGACAACAACCGCAAAGTGTGGAAGCAAAGAGACGAGACGCAAAACGCATGAGAGGAACCCTCCAGAAAAATATACAAAGCATCGACAGCCGCAAGGACCGCGCATTGACTTTAGCAGGCGAGCCGAGACCTGCCTAGCGGGAGATTCGGTTCATGGACTCTTCCACTGCATGGTTGTGCCTTCTGGTTACCCGAAACACATTTCCGGTCGATTGCACGGCACGGGACGAAAGGCAGGCATCAGACCGAGAGTGGCAAGAAATTGCCACTATTGCATTTATCCATAATTCTTAAGCATTCGGAGATTCTGTGAGTTTAACTTTTCAGCCTGGTTTTCCTCGCCGCCGCAATGAGGACGGCACCTACGATTCCATGTGCCTTGACTGCCTCCAGATCGTTGCCAGCCATCGTCCGGAAGCTCAGCTCGAACGATTTGAAGAAGCTCATCGGTGCAAGTCGCGCAACGCCATTTTCTCTACCCGGGCCTCGACCAAGCCTGGCTTCTGGAACAGCGGACCGAATCCGTCGCCGGCCGGCGCACGGTAATTTCTTTCCACCTCGCTAAATTCGCCAACGAAATCCAGCTCGACCCAACTCGGCAGCTTCGAATAGGCGCGAAACCAAACTACCCGTACAATGGCAGAATAAGGAGAATTCTGCCATGCGCCGAGTCTATATGGATGCCAACGCCACCACCCCCCTGCTGCCGGAGGTGATCGAGGCGATGCATCCCTATTGGATGGAGCACTTTGGCAACGCATCTTCGATCCACCAGCAGGGCCAGCGAGCTCGCACCGCTGTTGACCAGGCCCGGGAGACGCTGGCCGAGTTTTTCGGCTGCCACGCCGCAGAGGTTGTCTTTACGTCGGGCGGGACAGAGGGCGACAACACGGCTATTTTCGGGCTGTTGCATCCCGGCGACCACTTTATTACGACGTCGATTGAGCATTCTGCTGTACTGGCCGCAGGACGCCGTCTCGCCGACAAGGGCGTCAGCACCACGTTTGTCGACCCCAAGCCGAACGGTCTGATTGACCCCATGGATATACTGCGAGCGATCCGGCCGGAGACGCGGCTGATCAGCGTCATGCTGGCCAACAATGAAACCGGCGTGGTGCAGCCGGTGGAAGAGATTGGCCGCATCGCCAAGGATACCGGCGCATGGTTCCATATCGACGCCGTGCAGGGCGCGGGGAAGATTCCCATCGATGTGAAGAAAATCGGATGCCATGTGCTCTCCATCAGCGGGCACAAGATGTATGCGCCCAAGGGCATCGGGGCGATGTTCGTGCGCCGCGGGACGCCGGTCGAGCCCATTTTTGTGGGAGGCAGTCACGAGCGGCGACGGCGCGCGGGCACGGAGAATGTGCCCTCCATTGTTGCGCTGGGCAAGGCAGCGGAAATCGCCATGCATGGACTGGAAACGGGCGCAATGCATCGACTTGCCGGCCTGCGCGACAAGCTGGAGCAGGGCATCCTGACGGCGATTCCCGGCACCGGCGTCAATGGGGCGGGTGTTCTCCGGGCGGCGAACACGTCGAACATCTGGTTCGACCAGCTGGAGGGCGAAGCGCTGGTGATCGCGCTCGACTTGAAGGGCGTTGCCGTTTCCGGCGGGTCGGCCTGCCATTCAGGGGCTACCGAACCATCTCATGTCCTCATGGCGATGGGCTTGGACAAGACCCGGGCCCGCGCCAGCCTGCGCTTCAGCTTGCTCAAGACGGCGACCGAAGCGGATATTGACTATGTCCTCGAGGTCGTTCCTGCCGCCGTCGAACGGCTGCGCGAGTTGGCGCCCGAAATGGC
This sequence comes from uncultured Acidobacteriota bacterium, assembly GCA_903832475.1. Taxonomy (GTDB): domain Bacteria; phylum Acidobacteriota; class Terriglobia; order Terriglobales; family Acidobacteriaceae; genus Acidicapsa. The sequence continues at coordinate 17,575 of CAILBQ010000788.1, forward strand.
CGGAACCGCCAGCTGAGGGCTCGATCAGCACGCCCGATTTGAGTTCCTGATGGAGGTCCTATGAAATCAAAACCTTTTCGATGTTCCGTTGTCGCAATCCTGGCATCCGTTCTTGTGGCATTCGCCTCAAGCGCACAATCAATCTTGTTGCCAAATCAATCGGATACCTTTGCGGTCAGGATTGCGATGGAAAAGGAAACGCTTCCGGTAGGGCAGTCTCCGAGGGTTCAACTGATGGTCTGGAACTTGACGGACCGTTTCATCGCTATGCCAGGCGATCAATGCCTCGGCCCATCCACAAGAGTCTGGATCCAAGGTGAACACGGCGAACCGCCAACAACCGCCCGGGAACGACAGGATACCGGACGACCGCTGCCGGGTGATGAGCAGTTGGAATGCACACTGGTTGCGAACAATCCGCCACTATCACCGGCATCGATGCCGTTTGACACCGCAACGCGTACATTCCTGCTCGAATACCTCTATGACCTTCGGACGCCAGGAAAATACACGGTCTACATCGATGTTCCTTGCGCAAAGGGCTGGATTCGCAGCAACACCGTAACTTTTCAAATTGTGTCGGGAGAGGCGCCGCCAACTAAGAGCAGCTTATGACGCCACAATCCACCATCGCCGTAGCCATGTCGGGCGGACTCAGCTACTCGACCGTTGCTTCCCTGCTCCGCGAACAGGGCCGAACTGCGGGCATTGACGTGATCGACCTCACCATTCAGCTTTGGGACCAGACGCGCCTCGCGACCAAGCCCGGCGTTCCCGACGCTCCGCAGGCCGGCCGCTGCAGCTCGGACCAATCAAGCCTACGTCAGAGATTGATCATCGATCGCGAAGAGAACCAGAGGGGTGAGCTATGCGGCTAATTGCCCCTCGGCTGCTGATTGCGTTTGCACTATCCGTCGCAAGTTCAGGCTTTCTGCCGGCTCAGAGCCTCACCGCCGAAGGCTTTCTGAAGGGCGTATCGGCACGTCCGGCTGGCGACCAAGTAGTAGAGGACCAAATGCTCGCAGTCTCTGAGGCTTTAAACACGGCCACGCCCGCGGAAGTTCAACGCGAGCTCCCGTCCATAGTGCAGTATGCGCTTGGGGGCAATGAAGTCCGCGCCCGCAAGTACGCATTGGTACTACTAAACTCTATCGCGATTCGACCTGACGGGGCGGCCCTTCTGTTTCCCAGTTCCAACGAGATTTCTTCAACATTGCCCAA
>CAILBQ010000789.1 GCA_903832475.1 uncultured Acidobacteriota bacterium
CTGCTACACCGACTCCTGGACACTTTACAAATGGGGCTCGCTGGCCAGCACATCCTACAACCTGTTCAACGATGCCCTGGCGTACCAGGCGTTCGGTTTGCCTGCATCGCTCTGCCCTCTCGCGACAACGGTTAGCATCGTTTCACCCTCAGCGGGGGCGAGCCTCTCGTCGGGCATTCCTACCCAACTGACTGGATCCGCTACCCCAAATGACTCATCGGTCACGCAATACTCGAGCACCTACAAGTGGACGTTCACGCCGGGGGCCAATGCTTCCACCGTCCAGGTCGTTTCTGGAGCGACCAGCGCCACTCCCGTCGTGAAATTCGGTGCCCCCAAGTCCGGTACCACCTCAACGTGGACCGTCAACCTGACCGCTACCACCACGGTTCACAGCCAGGGCGGCACAGTCATCACCAAGACTGCCTCGGCAGCTCCCTTGACCATAACCGTCAGTTCCGCGCAGCCCGGCGACTACATTACACAGGTGCTTACTCAAAACAACGGGCCAGCAACCCCTGACTCGTACGGCGACGAAAATGTAGGCAATGCTCCGGGGGCAATCACCGTCAATGGCACTGTGGTTGGAGGGACGGGCAACTACAACACGACGTTCTCTGTGGTGGCTTGCAATGACGAAACGCCTTATTGCACAGACCCGGGACCAGCCCCCTTCCCGACGATTACCACAAGCGGTGCGAATACCACCTCGCCGTCAGCAGTTTGGACAGGTTTCTCGGGCGGCTATTTCCTGTTCAACATGACCACCACTTCCAATGGAGTCACGATCGGTAACGTCACTGTGACCATCGTTGGTTCGGAGATTATTTAGTCTTCAAAACAGAGGAGCTGCATATGATCCGCACCATGCTTCGTTCCTTCGCGGTCGTCGCCGCCACCACATCGGTGGCGGTGGCGGCGGCCGCAGCTTCCCTGCCTTTGCCCGGCGATCAGTCCCGCTGGTCTCTGGATTACCGAGCCGCCATGCAACAAAAATCCGCATCCGCGATCGAGATCCATCTGAATGGAGAGTGGACCTCAACCATCTGTGCCGTGCGGGATGGTGAATACGATGCCCAGCTGCAGCTTTCCGATCTTCGCTTCAGTGGCGATGCCGTCAAGAGCGCTTCGCCGTCCGCTCTTGCCGCGCTGCAAACGCGCCTGTCGCGACCGCTCTGGGCAACCTACCGCAACGATGGCGGACTGCTTGAAATGCATTTTCCGCGCGAGATGTCCGCTTCCGATCGCAACCTGCTGCAAATGATCGCCACAGACCTGCAACTTGTCCGTCCCGTATCAACGGACGAAGCGGAGGGCCAAAGCCAGCAGGCAAATTGGACGGCGCAAGAGCGCGACAGCGCTGGCGAATACTCGGCTCTGTACGTTGCTCAGCCCGGTCGGATTCTCAAGCGCAAGCTCAAGTACCTCTACACAGACGGTGTAGCCGGCGCGCCCTCGAATTCGATGCGCGTTCTGATCGATCAGTCGCACGTCACTTATGGCGTCACTCCCCGCCTGGATGCGCCAAGCCAGGTGCAAAGCATCGACGGCACCGAGCGCATCCGGCTGGGTCTTTCGAAAGATGACTCAGAGCAAGTTGCCGCCGAAACGGAGTTCCATGCCAGCCACTTTGAAACCGGTCGCGCGCCGCGGCTGGTTGGCAGCCTTGAGCGCGCCGCGGGCGATGTTGTCGACTCACCCATCGTGACCCAGCGAACGGACTCCATTGTCGCGCGATCCGACGCGGACGACCGTCTGCTGAAGGGAGACAGCACGCAAGCCATTCTCCAGCCGGCGTTCGTCAGCGATTCAGGAAAGCCCGTTCAGCCCGATCGCCTGACGGCGTTGTTTCGGAGCCGCCCCGACGCCGCTCCGGAAGCGGAAACCCTGCTCATCAAGAACGGGCCGCGAAAGACGGTCACCAATGCTCTGGGAGCTTCGGGTTCACCGTCGGCAGTCACCGTTCTCAGCGAACTCGCGCACAACACGACTTTACCTCAGGAACTTCGCGTCGATGCCATCCTCGCTTTCGTCCAGATGAAGCACCCCACCACCACGGCCATGAAGATCCCGTCCGGGATGATCAGCGATCCCAACCTTGCCATCCGGTCCGCCGCTCGCATGATCAGCGGAGCCCTGGCGCGGTATGGCCGAGCTGAGCACCTTGCCGAAGCCGAGCGCATCGACGCCTCGCTGCTGGCGCTCTATCGAGGCTCTCCGGACGAGCATGAGAGGGTTGATCTGCTCGGAGCGCTCGGCAACAGTGCCAGTCCTGCGACCCTTCAGCCCATCGAAGAAGCGTTGAACGATCCGGTTGTTTCCATTCGCTCCGCAGCGGCACGCGCCCTTCGTCTGGTCAGCGATTCCGAAGCCGATGGGCATCTCGCTGAAGCAATTGTCCATGACAGCGACGCTCGTGTGCGGGCCGACGCCATCTTCGCGACTCGCTTTCATCGCCCGCTATCTTCGGAGTTGCTCAATGCCCTGCTCCAGGCTGCCCGCGCCGACCGGTCCACCTACGTCCGGGGCGACGCACTGGCCGTGCTGCGACAGAACATCACTGCATCTCCCGAGATTTCTTCGACCCTGGCACAAATTGCCCAATCCGACGCCGACTCAGGAATTCGTAACCAGGCCAGCAACGCTCTCGCTGCCGCAAACACTCCCGCGCAGCCATAACGGC
>CAILBQ010000790.1 GCA_903832475.1 uncultured Acidobacteriota bacterium
GCGACTGCAAGTGCTCATCGAGCTTGGAGTAACGGGCGGCCGCACCGGGATTCGCGATGAAGAGCAACTGGGGGCAGTCCTCCGCGCACTCGATCTATGGCCAACGCTGGCGCTGTGCGGTGTGGAGATGTACGAAGGAGTTCTCGAAGACGAAAGCGCGATTAGATTGTTCCTTCAGAGGGCGGTCGATGTGACGCGCAGGCTTGCAAAGGAGGGCAGTTTTCGGCGGACGCCGTTTCTGCTCTCGGGCGCTGGATCGGCTTGGTACGACGTGGTCGCGGACGTCTTTTCGGCTGCGGGCTTCGGCGAAAACGTCGATGTTGTCCTCCGCCCTGGTTGCTACCTGACCCACGACGCTGGAACGTATCAGGAGGCGCAGGAGAAAATTTTGCTGCGTAATCCGATTGCGCACAGGATGCGATCAGGGTTAGTGCCGGCACTTGAGGTGTGGGCCTATGTGCAATCGATACCCGAGGCGGATAAAGCCATCATCGCGCTTGGCAAACGCGACGCTGCATTCGATCTCGGTCTCCCCATTCCGTCGAAGCATTTCAGGCCGGGAAGTCTGAAGCCGACAGCCGCAAGCGGGGGATGGAAGGTTACAAAGATGATGGATCAACACGCATACCTGCAAATATCCAACGGGGACGACCTGCGTGTAGGAGACATGATCGGTTTTGGAATCTCCCATCCCTGCCTAACCTTCGATAAATGGCGATCTCTTCTGGTGCTGAATGCCGACTACCAGGTAGTCGACGTATTACAGACGTACTTCTAAATTGTGTTCAATCAACTTAAAAGATGTCCGCTGGGAAGTGACCCGCAAATCATGCATCCAACCTGTTTTGACCCGGCGGCTACGCGCTGAAGCAGGAACGCTCGATCTATGACCCCGAAACCGAGTCCGGCAGAATTGAACGCTCCACCATCGGACGCAAGCAAGCGCCTGCTTCCATGGCTGGTCGCAGTCGCCTTCTTTATGGAGTCGCTGGATACCACCATCCTCAATACCGCGGTTCCGGCAGTCTCCGCAGCGCTTCATGTCTCTCCGCTTAGCATGAAGTCCGTACTGGCCAGCTATACCCTCAGCCTGGCGGTCTTTATTCCCATCAGCGGCTGGATGGCGGATCGATTCGGCACACGTCGCGTCTTTGCCTCGGCCATCGCCCTGTTTACCCTCGGATCGTTGTTGTGCGGCATCTCTTCGGACATCCATCTGCTGGTGCTCTGCCGGCTGCTCCAAGGCTGCGGAGGCGCCATGATGGTGCCTGTTGGCCGGTTGACGCTGGTACGGACCTTTGCCAAGTCTGAGCTAGTACGCACCATGAGCTTTGTCGCCATCCCCGCGCTGGTCGGCCCGATGCTGGGACCCGTCGCAGGCGGTCTGATTGTCGGATACCTGCATTGGCGTTTCATTTTCTTCGTGAATATTCCGATCGGTCTCTTCGGCCTGCTGATGGTCTATCTGCACCTGCCGGACTACCGCGAGCCCGATGTGCCGCGTCTCGACATCGTGGGCTTCATCCTCTTCGGATCGGGCATCGGCCTGCTGTCGTATGTGCTTGAGATCTTTGGTGAACACACGTTGAGCTCTCGTGAAATTTCAGGGCTTCTTTTCCTTTCTCTGGTGCTGATCGGCGGATATGTCTATCACGCCATCCATGCGCCCTTCCCCCTGCTGCAATTGAAACTGTTTGCCATCCGCACGTTCCGTTCTTCGGTGACAGGCAGCTTCTTTACCCGGCTGGGCATTGGGGGCGTTCCGTTCCTGCTGCCATTGCTTTACCAGGTGGGCCTGGGCTTCACGCCGATTCAGTCAGGCTTGCTGATCATGCCTCAAGCCATCGCTTCGATGAGCACGAAGTTCATGCTGCCCAAGGTGCTGACCCGCTTCGGTTATCGCGGGGTGCTTATTTCGAACACCCTGATCCTGGGAGTGCTGCTGTTCCTTTTCGCCACCATCGGTCTGCGTACCCCGGTGTGGCTGATCGTGCTGCAGGCCTTCTTATACGGAGCGTTCACTTCGCTGCAATACACCAGCATGAACACTCTTGTGTATGCGGATCTGAACGAAGGGCAGACCAGCAATGGCAGCACCATCGCCAGCACCATGCAACAGCTCTCCATCAGCTTTGGCGTGGCGGCGGCAGGGCTGACGACTGCGATCTTCGTACCGGCACAGCTGCATTCCAATCCTGCCGCAATGATCCACGGAATCCACTTGGCTTTTCTCGCTCTCGGCGGGATGACGGTTATCTCTACGGTTGTTTTCAGCAGCCTCAAGCGCGGGGATGGTGGCCAGGTCAGCCAGCAAAAGGAGTTTCATCCCGGCGGTTGATCGGAGAGACGTCCGAACGTGCAATACCGGGTTGGTCCGCCGACCATCGATTGCGCTAATGTTAAGGATGCGCTGCTGCGCCGAGGTCGTCGCTGTGCTAACCATCTCGTTCCGTCGTTCTTGGTATGTATTCCTGCTTCTTGCGGGCCCGCTCGGCCCGACTCTCGCCGACGGTCAAACCACGGAACACATCACGATCGACGCCAAAGCCGCAACCACGCCTTTTCCTCATTTTTGGGAACAGACCTTTGGTTCGGGCCGCGCCATCCTGACGCTGCGCGACAGCTACCGGTCAGATCTGCGCGCCGTGAAGGCAGTCACGGATTTTCGCTACGTGCGATTTCATGCAATTCTGCACGATGAGGTGGGCGTCTATAACGAAGATGAACACGGCAACCCGGTCTACAACTTCAGCTACGTCGACCAGATTTATGACGGTCTGCTGAACAATGGCGTTCGGCCTCTGGTCGAGATCAGTTTCATGCCCAGGAAGCTGGCTTTCAATCCGGATGCGCTGCATCCCTTCTGGTACAAGCAGAATGTTTCGCCTCCCAAGAGCATGGAGCGTTGGGACGATCTAATGACACACTTCGCGCAGCACCTGGTTGATCGTTACGGTATCGACGAGGTCGCGCAGTGGTACTTCGAAGTTTGGAACGAGCCCAACATCGATTTCTGGAACGGGATTCCTCGGCTGGACAGCTACCTCGAGCTGTACGCTCATACAGCGAAGGATCTGAAAACCGTCAGCCCGCGGCTTCGGGTTGGCGGCCCGGCCACGGCGGCGGCGGAATGGGTGCCGGAATTTCTCAAGTACGCCGCAGACAACCACGTGCCCGTAGACTTTGTCACATCGCACGGCTACGCCGACGACACCGTTGAAAATCTCTTTCACACCAGCGAAGACATTCCCATGGACGATCGCGTCTGCCGGGCGATCGGCAAGGTACGCGGTCAGATTCGCGCCTCAGCCATGCCAGACCTGCCGCTTTTTTGGACGGAGTGGAACGTGCAGGGAGAACGCGGCTCCCGCGACACGCTCTTCGTCGGCCCCGGGCTGGCAAACACCATTCGAGAATGTGACGGATTGGCCGAAATGATGAGCTTCTGGACCTTTTCGGATGTTTTTGAGGAAGGCGGTCCCATCCCGCAGCCATTTGAAGGCAACTTCGGGCTCCGCGCCTCGGGCGGAATCAACAAGCCGAGTTTCTACGATTTTGCGCTGCTTCATCAGCTCGGGGACAAGCGGATCGCGTCCACCTCACGAAACGTGCTCGTCACCACCAGGACCGACGGATCGCTGGTTCTGGCAGTATGGAACATCGTCGATCCCAGCTCTGTGCCGCAATTGCCTGACGGACCCAGCGGCGCCACTCCAGAGAAAGCTGGCACGGAAGGCCCGACGCGAACGATCGAGCTCCAGTTCAGCGGTCTTCCTCCCAACGCAGGGGTCAGCATCGCTCGGGTGGACGCGGGTCATGGCAATGTGTTGCCCCACTACTACGCGATGAAAGCGCCGCGTTACCCTACGCCAGAACAAGTAAAGGAGTTAAATGAGGAAACAGCTTTAGGCGTTCCGGAACAATCCCATCTGGATGGCCATCGGCTGGTTTTGCGCTTGACGCCCAATACCCTGGCGCTGGTTACCATTCAGCACTAAAATTACCGAGACAAAATCTACGATTCATGTAACGTACTTAGTGAATAAAATGCACACTGGGCCGTCGGTCCAAATTGCGGCTGATTCTCAAGGGAGCCCACTATCAAGAACAGGATGCGATTGGGAGATTTGCTGATCAAGGCAAATTTCGTCACCAGCGAAGACGTTGAAAAGGCATTGAAGACGCAGTCGGAGAGGGGCGGCCGCCTGGGAGACCACCTGGTCGCCGCAGGAGCGATCCAGTCCAGCGTCCTGCACGATTTTCTGCACAGAATTCCCGCAGAACCGGCGGACATCGCCGCGACCAACATCGATGCCACGTCCCTGATGAGCCTGCTGGTCAAGTGCATTTACGTCGGGCACTTGGAAAACATTCGCCAGTTCATCGACGCCATCAAGCTCCCCTATCATATTGTTCTTGATCTTATTCAGATGGCGATCGAGCGGCAGTTGATCTTCACGCTGGGACGCCGCGTATCGCCTAACCCGCTGGAGATGAGTTACGCACTCACAGACGAGGGACGGCGATGGGTCGTCGACGCGCTCAGCCAGCTTCGCTATTCCGGTCCGGCGCCGGTAACGCTGGAAGAGTTCAGCCAGCAGGTTTACCTGCAGAAGGTCACCCATGAACTGGTCACCTTCGAAAAAATCCGGCAGTCATTTGGTGAACTCACCTTTGACGACAGCATGATCGAGCAGAGCGGTCCCGCGCTGAATTCGGGCCGGGCTATGCTGCTCTATGGCCCCCCCGGGAACGGCAAAACTTCCGTCGCGCTGTGCTTTGCCAACGTCTTCACCGACGTCATTTACGTCCCCTACGCTGTGGTCGTCGAGGGGCAGATCATGCGCGTGTACGATCCCAGCTTGCATTTCGTGACTGAAACCCGTGAGGTTGAGGACGAAAGCAACAACTCTTTCCATCGGCTTGAGGAATACGATGCGCGCTGGGCACCGTGCAAACGGCCCTTCGTCGTGACCGGCGGCGAACTCACTCTTGAGATGCTCGACCTGCGCTACGATACGTCCGCGAATTTTTACGAAGCGCCACTCCATGTGAAGGCGCTCGGAGGCTGTTTCGTCATCGACGACTTCGGGCGCCAATTGGTCAGCCCCACTCATCTGCTCAACCGGTGGATCGTGCCTCTGGAAAGCCGTGTCGATTATCTCAAGCTGCATACCGGCAAGAGTTTTTCCATCCCGTTTGAAGAACTGGTAATTTTTTCGACCAATCTCGAACCGGAAGACCTGATGGATCCCGCTTTTCTCCGCCGCATCCCGTACAAAATCGAGGTTGGCGCGCCCAGCTACGCGGTTTACCGCCAAATTTTCGAAAAAGAGTGCCGCCGACAACGTCTGGCGTTTTCAGAGGCCCTGTTCGACTACGTTGTCCATAAATTGACACAGGAAAAAGGACTCGAATTGGCCGCTTACCAACCCCGTTTCCTCATCGACCAGGTAGTCGCAACCTGCCGCTTCATGGGGCAAGATCCCCACTTCGAGCCACGGTACATCCATTACGCACTCGACAACCTGCGCGTCAAAAAGCAAACTCCTACCACAACGCCTGCCTGATCCCTTCGAAGTCTGACCTATTCGTAACCAAAATGACACGGAAGTACCACGCCTTTAGAACTATGGTGTATTGAGAGGTACCCTCTCCAACGATATGCTGAAAAAGCAATCCGGTGCGGAACTGCCTCAACATTTCGGCTCTAAGCAGCAGATTTCCAATGCACTTCGATTTTCACTTGCAGCACAGATTCCGGCCATCACGACCGCCAGTCCGTCATGGCGGTTAGCAAGAGGCCGGCCAAGGCAGGGTCACGTGAAAACCACCAGCGATGCTTTCGATATCGTCGCGCATTCCGACTTCAACCGAAGCAGTGAGATACCCGACGAAGGCCAGGACCAGTGGGGCAATATGGACCCAGCGCGCCTGATTCACCTTCTGGAAAACATTGACGGGCTCAAGCAGGAAGTTCAAGAGCGGATGCGGCGCGTCGAGGCGGTCAATAAGGCGAAATCCCTCCTGCAGGAAGATGCCATCCGAACCGAAGCACTGAATCGCAAATTGGCCGAACTCGGCAAGGCTTTCGGCGAAGTGCGCCATGAAACCGCCATCACAGACCCTCGCGCAAGAGAAGCAGAACTGATTCGTATGCCGGCGCGAGAAACGGTGACGGAAATCCCTCTCCGCCATGCGGAGCCGCCAGCTCCCCTCCCTGAGAAATCGGAATCCCTTCACGTCGAAAAGCGAGATGACCATGCCTTTGCTGCTCATCTCTATCGGGCACCCGCCGCACCTGCGGCCCCGGCGGTTTTCGAACACACCAAATTCCCGCACGAAGTCGCAGTTCGGCAATTCGAATTGGAGGAATTCTCAGCGAGTGACGACATCCTTGACGCGGAATTGATCGTAGAGCCAGTTCCCGTGACTGCGACTGAGGTCATGCCGGAGATGGCCGTCGAGCCTGCGACCGTCACCTCGCCTGAACTACACGAACTCGACCTTCAGCCCATACAGCCTCCGGCGGAGCCGGCACCTCCCGCCGTCATTTCCCATGCAGAGCTTCACGTCATGCCTGTTTCTCTACCGCAGGCCGCAGTTCACGAAGCGGAGAGCTCACAGCCGGTGCAAGACGTACCTGCTCAACCTCGGCAAGCTTACCGTGAAGTAGCGCAACGCTTCTCCGAAGCAGCCATTCTAAAAGATGAAGCAAAGACCCAGCCAGTCGTTGCAGATGAGCCCTCCGCTGAAGTGAATGCCACGCTCAACGGCACCATGATCCAGCTGGAAGAGGCTAAGCAAGCATGGGCGCAAGCCAATGAGGCCTTTGAGGCGGCCCGGCAGCTGATGGAGCAATCGACCGCGATCCTGAATCTGTCCCGCAGCAAGGAAGAAATGTCGTCCACCGACCTCAAGTCAGCGCAGCAGGATCTAACAACTGCGTATCAGTTTGCCGCAGTAGCAGCGCAGCGGCAGCACGACGCGGCAGAGGTCTTCCGCAAATCCAGACGCTGGGCAATTGCTGCGTTTGCAGCTTCCTGGATTGTTATCGCGTGGGTTTCCTGGCTTCAGTTGCGTGCTGCTGTGCCTGTCTGGGGACCAGTTGCAAGCACGGTTGTGATTGTGGCGCTGGCCGTTCTGCTGAACACGAAGGGCAACAAACGCGACTGATTCGCGGGATCGCAAACAGAATTTGCGACAGGCAAACAGCGTCGGCATCCCGGCATCAGAGTCGGATATGCAGAACGCGGGTTCTATCCCTCTCAGAAAATTCGGCAAGGCAGACGTGCAGATCTCGGCCCTGGGCCTGGGTGGACATCATCTAGGCTCCGCGGAAGCCGAACACATCGCCATCGAGATCGTCCACCGTGCACTCGATGGCGGCGTCACCTTCTTTGACAACTGCTGGGAGTACAACCGCGGCAAGTCAGAGGACTGGCTCGGGAAAGGCCTAAAGGGCCGTCGCGACAGCGCTTTCCTGATGACCAAGGTTTGTACCCATGGCCGCGACGCGTCGCTTGCCACGCAGATGCTGGAACAAAGTCTGCGCCGGCTGCAGACCGACCACCTCGATTTGTGGCAGATCCACGGTGTGAGCTTTCAGAATGATCCTGAGCTTTTCATCCGCCCGGGCGGCGCGGCGGAGGCGTTGCTGAAAGCGAAGAAAGACGGCAAGGTCCGTTTCCTCGGCTTCACGGGTCACAAAGATCCGGAATTTCACCTGGCCATGCTCAAGACCGGCTTCCCTTTTGACGCGGTGCAAATGCCCCTCAACCCATTCGACGGTAATTTCCGCAGCTTCGAACAGCAGGTTCTTCCTGAATTGACCAAGCAAGGCATTGCCCCACTCGGCATGAAACCGATCAGCGGTCATGGCGAGCCGGTAACCAAGGGCGTATTCACTGCGGAAGAACTTCTCTCCTACGCCATGTCGCTCCCCGTAGCCACAACGATTACCGGCGTAGCCGACCTGGCCATCCTGGAGCAAAACCTGAAGATCGCTCAGGGGTTCAAACCGCTCAGCGACAGCCAGATGCAAGCGCTTCGTGCACGCGCGAAGCCCTATGCGGGCGATGGCCAGTTCGAGCTCTACAAGACCTCCATCAAGTACGACAATCCGGAAGCAAGGCTGGCCCACAACTTCCCGCTCGACCTGCAGTCAGTCGAGGTGGAGCAGATGGTGCACGCTACGCAAAACACGGGCCGCCCTTATCCGCCGGTGACCGGTTCGCCCGGCGTTTAAACAGGGGTATTAGCCGAAAGGTCCGTTCGAACTTCATAAATCTCGCAGGGAATAGGGGCTTTTCCATTCATGAGTCATTCGAATGATAATTTGCTTCAAAATCATCGTGGCGACAACGCGGAAGTACCCACTAAGCTGTCCCGTTCCGAAGTATCCCGACGCCATTTCCTGCAGGGAGCAGCCATGACCGGGGTGGGCGCAGTCATCCCAGTCAAGGAAGCCTCCGCAACGTCGCGTCAAGAGAGTCGGTCGTCGGATGCCTCGCAGCCCAATCCCCTGGTCCCCAACTTCAACGGAACCTACGGATCGGCAAGCATCCCATCCTTCGAAATTCCCAAGCGAGCCATGGGCAAAACAGGTCTCCAGGTTTCGATCCTGGGAATGGGCGGCTTTCATCTTGGGACGGTTCCAACCCAGAAGGAAGTCACCGAAATGGTGGCGAAGGCGCTCGACTTCGGCCTCAACTTCTTTGACAACGCATGGGAATATCACGGCGGCGTGAGCGAAGAACGGGTCGGCATTGCCCTGAAAGGCAAGCGCGACAAAGCCGTCGTTATGACCAAGGTATGCACCCACGGGCGCAAAAAAGATGTGGCCATGAAGATGCTCGAGGAATCGCTGACTCGTCTCCAGACCGATCACCTCGACGTTTGGCAGGTACATGAAGTCATCTATTATGACGATCCACAAAAGGCCTATGAGGCCGACGGGGTGCTCGAGGCCTTGACTGCAGCCAAGCAACAAGGAAAGGTACGCTTCGTGGGTTTCACAGGCCACAAGAATCCATCCGTTCATCTGGAAATGCTCAATCGCGGTTTTGCCTTCGACACCGTCCAAATGCCCATCAACCCCTTCGATCCAAGCTTCCGCTCGTTCGAAAAAGATGTCCTGCCCGTCGCGGCGAGCAAAGGCATGGCCGTCTTTGGCATGAAAAGCATGGGCGGTTCCGGCGAAGCTATCGTGCACGGCGCGCTGACCCCAACGGAAGCTCTTTCCTATGCAATGAGCGTTCCGGGGATATCAACCACCGTCTCAGGCATGGATTCCATGGGTGTCCTCGACCAGAATCTGAACATCCTGCATGAC
>CAILBQ010000791.1 GCA_903832475.1 uncultured Acidobacteriota bacterium
GCGCCGCCAGTTGCATGTCCGTCGAGGCCCCGCGCGAAAATCCCAAAATCCCTACACACGCCGCCGTCATCAGCGCCGCATCCAGGTGCCCGCCCGGCCGGAACCGCCGCATGTGCAGGTAGATCAACCCCACCAGCCACAGCGCAAAACTCACCGACGGCAGCCGCGCCGCCCAGTCCGAAACCCCAAAGTCGCGAAACACAAACATCGCCCGCCAGTAATACAGCGCCGGTTTCTCCAACCACGGCCGTCCGTACAGATAAGGCGTGACACACGCGCTCAACTGCTCCCGCAGCGTATGCGCATGGTTCAGCTTCTGCAGCATCTCGTGCGCAATCTGTGCATAGCGCGGTTCGTCCGCCCCCACCAGCCCCATCCCCGCGCCGCCAAACAGCGGAGTCACCCCATACAGAATGAAAAACGCCATGAACCCCAAAAGGCTCACAATCTCGAGAATCAGCACCGTCGGCGGCGCCTGACGCGGCAACAGACTTCGAAATTGCCAGCGAGGGCGCAATGCGTCGCCGGGAGCGTCGGACGGAGAGGGCTGTGGCAGAGGCGTCTCCACTGGGTTCAGTCTCAATTCGCTGGTCTCAGTGTGAATTTCTAGCGCATCCTCTGAAAGGGTGTCGACCGAAGCCGCTACTGCGGAGCAGATTTTCTCCAGGAAAACCCACATTCACAGCTCTCGGAAGCTCCACCATCTCTCGGAAATGCCTTAAGTCGGCCACGACAGGGGAATTCTGGCCCAACCCAAGGCTACCAGATTTCCCAAACCCGTCCCGCCCTTCGCGAATCTGACGCTTCATCCATTCAACTTCGCCGCATGCCCCCGCGCAGCGCGCCCAAAATCTCCTCCGTAGCCCGCTCCATCGGTCCATCCAGCGTGCATCCGGCCGCATTCTGATGGCCCCCACCGCCCAGCTTCTCCGCTATCGCGGCCACGTTCACCGCCCCCGGCTCGTCCTCAATTCCAGTACCCTGCGTCTTGCTGCGCAGGCTCACCCGGATCCGTCCCTCCGGCAGCTCCCGCAGAAACGCCGCTGCCTCAACGCCCACAACCGACAGCGCATAGTTCACAATGCCTTCGCAGTCTTCTTCCGCCGCTCCCACCCGCACCATATCTTCATGCGTCACCCACACCCAGGCCAGCGCGCCTTCCTTGTGGAGCGTGCTCAACGCCGCACCCATCAGCATTACCTTGGAGAGCGGACTGGCAAAATAAACATCCCGCGCGATCCGCACCGGATCGGCTCCAGCCGCCGTCAAATCGCCTGCCAGCGCAAACGTCCGCGCCTGGATTCCTCCGTAACAAAACCCGCCCGTGTCGGTCAGCAGCGTCGTGTAGAGGCACGTCGCCATCTCCCGCGTCACCGTTACCCGCGCCTCCTGAGCAAGCCTGTACACCAGCTCTCCCACTGAACAGGCATCCGGATCGATCCAGTTCAAATTGCCAAAGTTCTTTCCGCTGGCATGGTGATCGATGTTGATCAGGAACATCCGCTCCAGCCCCCGCAGCCGCGTCCGCTCCAGCCCATCGCACTCCAGCAGGATCACCGCGTCATAGATCCCACGCACTCGCAGCGCCGTCCGTATCTCGCTCGCCCCCGGCAGACCGCGATACACCGCCGGCACCCGGTCAGCCGCCACCAGGTCGACATGCTTGCCCATCTGCCGCAGCAGCATCCCCACCGCCAGCATCGACCCCACCGCGTCCCCATCCGGCCGCGAGTGCGAACACACCAGGAACCGCTCCCCCTGGCGTATTGCTTCCAGAATCGCGCGCAGCCCCAACGTGTTCGGCGTCGTTTCGCCAAACGGCAGACCTGCATCTTGCGGAGTACTGACCGGAATGGGCCCGGGAATCGCCATAGAATTCATCCGCGCTACTTGCGAGCCGGCACATCTCCTGACGGCAACTCTTCCGTGCTCGGAAGCGACGCCCCACTGGGAACAGCCGCCGTCTTTGCAGGAGCCTTCTGCCGCTTCTTGGCCCGACCCAGCAATTCATCGATCCGCGTCTGAAACTTCTCCGACCGGTCCACGTGAAAACTCAAATCAGGAACCCGCCGAATCCCCAGCCGCGTCAGCAGTTCGTGGCGGATATACCCCTTCGCCGCCACCAGCGCCGCCACCGTCTGCTCCTCCGCCTCGGTCCCGCCATCGACCGCGATATACACCCGCGCCGACTTGTTCCCCGGATTCATCTCTACTTCCGTTACATAGCAGAAAGCAATGCGCGGATCGGAAAGCTGGCCCTCCAGCATCGCTCCAATCTCTTCCCGCAAACTTTCCGCCACCCGGTTGCGATGGTACACACGCGATCTCGGCTCAGCCATATTTCCTCCCGGGTAAACCCCATAGCATACCAGAGCCTCACCCGCGAAGCCTCCGCCTCGCGCCACAACCCAACATCAACGATCGCCAATTCTGGCCGTGCGATGATTCACATCCGCTGGAAAAAATGGCTGCGGTTTTGTAGTGATCTGCCGATAACCGACCATAGAATAAGCAAATCAGGCCGGGAACTCATTCCATCAGATGAACATGCAAGACTCCCCCGAATTGCAGGCAACGCTGTCGACTGGCGAAGTCAAGGAACAGCTCGCACTATCTGAGGTCATCACGGCGCTCTCTTTCGCCCTCGACCTCACCGAAGACGCTGTCCCCGGTCACGCCGTCCGGTCCTGCCTCGTTGGCATGCGCATCGGCCGGCAACTGGGCCTCCAGGAAAACCAACTACACGACCTCTACTACGCCCTCCTCCTCAAAGACATCGGCTGCTCCAGCAACGCCGCGCGCATGTGCCAGATCCTGGGCGCCGACGATCGCGAAGCCAAACGCCGCGTCAAGACTGTCGACTGGACCCGCATTTCCGTCGACGGCCTTAAGCTTGCCTGGGTCAATTCCCTCCCCGAAGCCGGCGCTCTGCAAAAAGTCTTTCGCGTCGTCGAGCTGGGCCTCGGCCGGGAGCGAAACAATGCTGAGGTCATCGGACTCCGCTGCGAACGAGGCGCCAACATCGTCCGCCGCATCGGTCTTTCCGAACAATGCGCCAGCGCCATCTATTCTCTCGACGAGCATTGGAACGGCAAAGGCTACCCCGACCACCTCCGCGGAGAAGCCATCCCCCTCCTCGCCCGTATCCTCGGTCTGGCTCAGCACCTCGACGTCTTCGCCACCGACTTGAGCCGTGAGCGGGCGCTCGTCACGATGGTCGAGCGCAGTGGCTCCTGGTTCGACCCGGAACTCGTTCGCGTCGCCGCCTCTCTATACCGCTCCGGCAACCTCTGGACCGGCTGCGGCACACCAGAAGAACGAGACTTGGTCATGGAAATGGAGCCCGGCCAACTCGCCATCCTCGGCACGGATCAGGTCGATCAGGTCTGCGAAGCCTTTGCCGACGTGGTCGACGCCAAGTCCCCCTTCACGTATCACCACTCCGTTGGCGTCACCGAAGCAGCCCTCGGCATCGCCCACCAATTCGGCCTCAACGCGGAACGCCGCCAGCTCATCTACCGCGCCGCCCTCCTGCACGACCTCGGCAAGCTCCGCGTCTCCAACGCCATCCTCGACAAACCCGGCAAACTCGACGACGAAGAATGGAAGGTCGTCCGCGAACACCCCCTGCTTTCCCAGCAGATTCTTGCCCGTATCCCGTCGTTTGCCCCCATCGCCACCATCGCCGGCCGCCACCATGAAAAACTCGATGGGACCGGCTACCCCTTCGGCCTCAACGCCTCCCAGCTCTCCCTCGACGACCGCATCGTAGCGATGGCCGATATCTACGGAGCTCTCTCTGAAAATCGCCCGTACCGCGCCGGCTTACCCCCGGAACGAATCCTCTCCATCATCGGCGCCGATATCCCCCACAAACTCGACCATGAGGTCTTTGAAGCACTAAAGCGGTTCATGCTCTCGCAACACTCCACACCCCAGTCCTGAGCAGGCGTCACTCAGCCCTGCCCCGCGCCAGGCCAACCACTTCCCCATCGCGCGCTACGATCATGTCATGACGGCAAGCCATGCTCCTCAACCGAGTCCGTCCACGATCGTCCGCCACCACTGGCCTCTCTACTTCTACGAATCCATCGAACTCGCCCTTTTCATGCTCTCCGCCTGCGCCTTCACCGTCTGGCTGTACCACCCCGCCTACCCGCAGACCAACGCCATCCATAACGAATGGCTCCGGCGCGCCCTCATGGGCATCGCCATGGGACTCACCGCCATCCTCATCATTCATTCCCCCATGGGCAAGCGCTCCGGCGCCCACTTCAATCCCGCCATCACCCTCACTTACCTCCGCCTCGGCAAAATCCACTTCGCGGACGCCGCCTTCTACGTCCTCTTCCAGTTTCTCGGCGGCATCGTCGGCGTCTGGATATCGCAAATCTCTTTTGGCCCCGCCCTCGCCGACCCAAAAGTGAACTACGCCGTCACCATCCCCGGCCCCTCCGGCCCACTTGCCGCCTTCGCCGCCGAGCTCTTCATGGCCACCCTGCTGATGGCCGTCGTCCTCTACACATCCAACCGCCCCGCCCTCGCCACGAAAACCAGCTACCTCGTCGGCTTCCTCATCTCCCTCTACATCCTCTTCTTCGCCCCCATCTCGGGATTCAGCATCAACCCCGCCCGCACCCTCGGCTCCGCCCTCTTCGCCCACCTCTACACCGCCCTCTGGATCTACTTCACCGCCCCGTTCCTCGGCATGCTCCTTTCCGCCGAGTTCTTCCTCCGCGCCCAGGGAAAAGACCGCATCCTCTGCGCAAAGCTCCATCCCGACGCGAACTATCCCTGTCCCTTCCTCTGCCACTTCCCCGGCCATCGCCACACGACGAGGGCCAAGTAAAAAAAGTAGTAACCGGAAAATGGAACACAAGAGAGGCAGATCCGCCATGCATCACTCGCGTACTTCCCTGATCGCACACCACTTCTTTTCACGTACCACGTAACACGCACACTGCCCTTTCCCGCATCTCACCCCACATGGCGACTCACTACGACGCAATCATCATCGGAACCGGCGCCGGCGGCGGAACCCTCGCCCTCCACCTCGCCCAGGCCGGCAAGAACATCCTCATCCTCGAACGCGGCGGCTTTCTTCCTCAGGAAAAACTCAACTGGGACACTCAGGCCGTCTTCCTCGACAATCGCTACCACACCCGCGAAACCTGGATCGACAAAGACGGCAAAGACCTCCATCCCCAGCAGGCCTACTACGTCGGAGGCCAGACCAAGGTCTACGGAGCCGCCCTCTTCCGCATGCGCGCCGAAGACTTCGGCGTCCTCCAGCATCAAGGTGGCATCTCCCCCGCCTGGCCCATCACCTACGCCGACCTCGAACCCTACTACACCCAGGCCGAGCAGCTATTCCACGTCCACGGAGATCTGGGCACGGCTCCCACAATCCCCGGCGGCCACGGCAGTTCATTCGACCCCACCGAGCCCTTTCACTCCGCACCCTACCCCTATCCCGCTTTTTCGAATGAACCCCGCATGCAGGCCATCGAAGACGCCGTCCGCAAACTCGGCGTCCACACCTTCCCCATCCCCCTCGGACTCAAGCTCAACCAGGCCGACCCGCTTGCCTCCAAGTGCGTCCGCTGCGACACCTGCGACGGCTATCCCTGCCTGGTCCACGCCAAGTCCGACAGCGACATCAACTGCATCCGCCGGATCCTCCACCTGCCCAACGTCACGCTGCTGACCCACTCCCGCGTCACCCGCCTCATCACCAACGCCGCAGGAACCGCCGTCACCGCCGCTGAAGTCATCCATTCAGATTCAGCCCAGCCCGCCACCTACACAGCCGACATCTTCTGCCTCGCAGCCGGAGCCATCAACACCGCCGTCCTCCTCCTCGCCTCCGCCACCGACCAGCATCCCAGCGGCCTCGCCAACACCTCCGACCAGGTCGGCCGCAACTTCATGTACCACCAGGCCGACGCCCTCCTCGCCCTCTCCACCGATCGCAACGAGGACGCCTACACCAAGACCTGGGGCACCAACGACTTCTACCTTCAGGACACCGACCCCGCCTACCCCTATCCCCTCGGCCAGGTCCAGCCCGTCGGCAGCTTTCACTACGAGATGATGAAAGGCGACGCCCCACCCCTCACCCCCGGCTTCGTCCTCGAAACCATGAAGCACCACGCCGTTCCCTGGTGGCTTACCACCGAAGACCTCCCCGACCCCAACAATCGCGTCACCCTCCACAACGCCACCCCGTCGTCGGTCATCGCGCCCGTCGCCAATCCCCAGCCCGGCCTCGCCGGAGCCCATCCTTCCGGCGACACCGGCCGCACCAACCAGTCCGCCATCGTCAACGACCACGCCCCCGGACGCATCCAGCTCTCCTACACCCCCAACAATGTCGAAAGCTTCAACCGCCTCAAAGACCGCTGGGTCGACGTACTCAAGCGCGCCGGACACGCCACCACATCCGTCCCCCTCCACGCCTACTTCAAAAAGCGCATCCCCCTCGAAGGCGTTGGCCACCAGAACGGTACATGCAGGATGGGCACAGACCCGAAATCCAGCGTCGTCGACCCGCAATGCAAGGCCCACGACCTCGACAACCTCTACCTCGCCGACGCCTCCGTCTTCGTCTCCGCCAGCGCCGTCAACCCATCGCTGACCATCATCGCCAACGCCATCCGCGTCGCCGACCACCTCCTCGCCGAACGCTTCCAATAGCCCGCGCTACTCCGCATCCACATAATCCCAGAACGAATCGGCAACCTCCGCCCCCAGCTCGCGAATCATCCGGCTCGCTGCCCTTTCCACCTCTTCCATCTGCCCCCGCAGATAATCCCGCGAACTCGAAACCGCCGCAACCCCGATCGTCGCGCTCTGCCACGTCACCGCCTCATCCAGCTCCGCCACCGACACATTGAACCCCTGCCTGAGCTGGTCCTTCACCGAGCGCACCACCTGCCTCCGGTCCTTCAACGACCGCGCCATCTCAATCCGCACTTCCAACGTCAACAACGCAACAGCCATCGCGGAGCCCCCAGCCTTTCGCTCTTCTGTCTGCCATCCTCCGCCCCAGAGTTCTGCGGACATCTGTCGGCTACGCCAATTGCTAGATGCCCTGCCTCTCTGGGCCACCTCAGGGAATACATACCCTGAGGATCCCGCCAACGTCATTTCCCGTTCCAATCGAAGGTCGAAGTTCTACCCACAACAAGGCCCCTGAATTGAGGCGCTCGCCAACGTTCCACAATCTTCAGACAACACGCCGGCCTGCCCAGCAAGATCAGGGCTCGGTGGACATCTGTGCCGGCTTCAATTTCTGCTCTGGATGTGTGATTTCCGGTATGCTCGCCTCTCCTGCGTGACCGTAGAGTTCAGGATGTATGTAGTGGCCTCGCTCCTGCTGACTCTTGTTCACTTCAGTCGGAAGCCGGTGAGCGTTGGCCCATGCATCTTGCCGGATTCCGGTGATCTGCCATGAAACTTCCACTCCCCCTTTGCTGGTCTTGATGACGAACTTGTTGTTCGCGACTTTGGAGCCAATCCAGGCCTGGGCGGGCTGCCCGATAGCCGTCAGCTGATAACGAAAATCCCGGTTCAACGACTCAAACCAGTCCGGCAGCGTCACGATCGCCGTGCCGGAGCCGTCGGTGACGACGTTCCCGTTATACACA
>CAILBQ010000792.1 GCA_903832475.1 uncultured Acidobacteriota bacterium
CGCATGGGGTGTGTCCTCCTGACTACGAAGACCACTCTAGCGAGTCGTGAAATAGAAGGTGTGAAGGAGTTGTCCAGAAATCGTCAAGCTTTTGCGGAGCTTCCGGACGCGGTTCTTGACGCCAGTTGGACGTCGTCGAGGCCGGCCACGCGCACGGCGCGCAGCTCTTCGCGGATGGCATCGAGCTCAATAGCGCGCTGTGCTTCGGGGAGGTTTTCGGCGAGGTGCAGGGCATGGCTGAGCAGCTCCGCGGCCTCGGCATGGGCCTGGCGCCCTGCGGCGTGGGCGGCTGCTGTGCGCAGGGCGTGGGCGGCGCGCTGCCAGTGGCCGGCAGCTTCGTAGTGCATGGCCATCTCGCGGGCGACGATGGCTTCGCGGCCGGCAAACAGTGTCGAGAGCCGCTCGGCGATGCGGACGTGGCGCTTGGCGCGGGTGGTGGGAGCCTGACGCTGGTAGAGGACTTCGCGATAGAGGCCATGGGCAAACACGTAGAAGGCCAGGCGGGTACCGTCGGGAAGTTCGTCTTCGCCGGCGCGATTCACAAAATGGAGGCGCCGGGAAAGTTCTTCGCAGGATTGTTCGGCATCGGCCATGTCGCCTACGAGCGCTGCAGCAACGGCCCAGGCGGGAAAGGCGACGCTCATGAGGCTGCCTGCCTCGAGCATGCGCTGCTCTTCGGGCTTGATGCGCTCAATTTCGAGCTCGATCATCTGCGCCAGCCCGTCGGGGACGCCTGCTTCCATCTCCTGATAGGGGGCGCGCTGTTCCCAGTTGTTCTTTGCGTCGCGGACCAGGAAGCGTTCGACGATCAGGTGCTCGAGGATGGCCATGACAAAGAGCGGATTGCCTTCGGAATTGCGATGGACGAAGCTGGCCAGACCGGCGGGCAGGGCTTCCTGGTTCAGTTCGCGCACCAGCAGCTCGCGTACGGCGTTCTTACCCAGTGGGCCCATGGCGATCTCAGAGGCCAGCCGCCGCACCAGCAGATCCTGCTTGAGAGCCTTGAGGGGATGCTCGGCCCTTTCATTTTGCGGCGACCAGGTGCCAACGACCATCAGCCGCGCGGGAGCCCGCCGGCGGGCCATGGCGGAAAGCAGCTGGACGGTGGCAATGTCAGCCCAGTGCAGGTCTTCAAAGACCAGCAGCAGCGGCTTCTGCGCAGCCAGCTCTTCGAGGGCGGAGCAGAGATCGCCTGCCAGGCGCTCGTGGGCCAGGCGCTCGCTGGAAGGACCGTTGGCCGGGCTGCTGCCGGATGGGTCGCCTGGAACTCCGCCCAGGGCCGCCAGCCATGCCGGGGCCATACGAGAGAGGATCTTGCAGGCCATTTCACCGTCCTGAGAGGCACAGAGCTGACTGAGCGCTTCCATGACGGGGTAATAGTCCTCGCGCTGACCCAGGCCTTCAATGCACTGGCCGCGCACGACAAATTCGCGCGCCGACCGGCCCTCCGGCCGCAAAAAAGCATCGACCAGGGCGGTCTTGCCGATACCCGCCTCGCCGGTGACGAAGACAACCTGGCGCTGACCGTTGGCCGCGAAGTCTTTGGCGGTTCGCAGGCGTTCCAGCTCTTCGTCGCGGCCGACGATGGCGGTGTCGCGAAAATCGGTCAGATGGGGGACGGCCATGGCGTGCATCGCCTGCGCTGGATTGGTCGCTTGCGGATCGGAGTCGTGGGTTCTCTGTCCATTGCGGGCCGGCGCGGGGGGAACCTTCTGGCAAAGATGCGAACCAGTCACATCCGCCACGGGTGCAACGAAGCAATAACCGCGCTTGGGGATGGTCTGGATAAATCGCGGCTGTGCGGCGTCATCTCCCAGCACCTTGCGCAGCTCAAGCACGTAGGTGCGAAGGACTTGGGGCATGACGTAGGTTTCGGGCCAGAGCGCTTCCAGCAGCTCGTCCTGGGTGACGAGACGTCCGGGATTCTCAACCAGATAGCGCAGGACGGCAAAGGGCTTGGGCGGCAGGGCGACCTGGGTTCCGCTGCGCCATAGACACTGATTGGATGTATCTAATTCAAAGCTTCCAAACTGCTTCATGCTGCTCGATTCACTCCGCCGCGGTTTGCTCGCAGGACTTCTTCCTTTAAGGAAGCAAGTGCGCTTCCAAAGTAGCTTTCAGTCTGGCGACCCCTATCTGCAATCCTGTGAG
>CAILBQ010000793.1 GCA_903832475.1 uncultured Acidobacteriota bacterium
CGCCTATGCCGATTTCCTTTTGGGCTATGTGAATGGTTGGTCTGCCAGCAACCATCCGGAATATGGCGGACGCCAAAAGGGTGGTGCCGCCTTTGTTCAGGATGACTGGAAATACAGTCCCCGGCTGACCTTATCAGCGGGCCTGCGTTTTGAGGCGCAGAATCACATCCAGGATCACAGTGACTGGGCGCCGCGTATCTCCGCCGCGTGGGCGGTGGATGGAAAGAACGGCAAGCAGGCCAAGACTGTTCTGCGTGGCGGATACGGCATCTTTTACGACCGGTTGCAGATTGGAAATTTGCTGACCGTGAACCGGTCCATTCTGCAAAACCAATACATCGTCGATTTTGCCGACACCAGCGGTGCAAATCCCGGCACCGCCTGCTTTGAGAACAGTCTGAACGGCGTCAATGCAGCCGATTGCGGATCGGGAGTCGCTTCTTCGCGAAGCATCTACCAGGTTTCCCCGAGCTTTCACGCTCCGTACGCTCAGCAGTTTGGAGCGAGTCTGGAAAGACAGGTGACCAAGACCACAACGGCCACGTTGACCTTTCTTCACACCACCGGCGTTCATCAGCTGGTGCAGATCAACGCCAACGCGCCCTATTTTCCGAGCTATGACAGTACACGTGGGCCGGTCAATCAGTACTTCACTGAAGGCATCTTCAAGCAGAACCAGATGATCATCAACATGAACTCGCGGTTGAATACGAATTTCTCCATGTTCGGCTTCTACGTCTTGAACTTCGCTAACACGGATGGTTCGGGAGGGTCGATTGCATCGAATTCCGCCGATCTGCACGCCGACTATGGACGGGCTGGGTTTGCCGCACGCAGCTTCGGAATCCTGGCAGGCAACTACACGGCGAAGTGGGGTATTCGTTTTAACCCCTTCATGATTTTGCGAGCGGGAACGCCCTATGACATCAACTCGAACGTAGATGTCAACGGGGACACTTTCCTGAACGATCGCCCCGGCATTGCAAGCGCTGCCGATTGCACAGCAACGTCAACGCGCTATGAACAGACCAGCTACGGATGCCTGGATACGACGCCCAACCTCAGTCCTGGGGAAACGATCCTGGCGAAGAATTCGGGCAATGGGCCGTCGGAAATTACGTTCAACCTGCGCGTAAGCCGCTCCTTTGGCGTAGGACCGAAATTGAAGTCTGCGAATGCAACGGATAACGGAGCTGGTGGACCTCCCGGCGGCGGACCTCCAGGAG
Source organism: uncultured Acidobacteriota bacterium (assembly GCA_903832475.1). Classification (GTDB taxonomy): domain Bacteria; phylum Acidobacteriota; class Terriglobia; order Terriglobales; family Acidobacteriaceae; genus Acidicapsa. Next base: position 1,227 of record CAILBQ010000793.1, read on the forward strand.
GCCGTGGCGGTGGCCCCGGAGGCGGTGGACCGGGCGGTGGCTTTGGGCCAGGTGGTTTTGGCGGGGGTGGACGTGGAGGACCAGGCGGCATGTTCGGGCCAACAGCTACCGGACGCAAGTACAACTTGACCTTCAGTGTGCAGGCTCAGAACCTGTTCAACAACATCAACTATGGAACTCCGATCGGCACACTGGATCCGCCGGAGAAAGATATCAACGGCACTCTTGTTCCGACCAACGACACCAGCTTTGGCCATTCGACGAGTTTGCAGAGCGGGCCGTTCTCTTCCGGAGCGGCATCGAGGGTGGTACGACTGCAGGCAGTCTTCAACTTCTAAGCAGCGGGAATTGCGACACGGCGAGCGGGGTCTTCGAGGCCCCGCTCTTGCTTTGTGCGAAAGCTGCTAAGACTGCCGGCGGCAAGGATACAAAGCTCGGGCACGACGGGCAGACGATAACGGCCCACGGCCTGTGCTCCACCGGATATGAGCAGAAAATAGAGGGCGATGCCCACCATGGTCATGTTCGCGAAAGTTGAGCCTTTGCCGACGCGAAGGCCCATTGCGGCAAAGATGTACAGGCCTAGCAGGAAGCCCTCGAAGTAAAACATCCAGAACGCGGCCACGAAGTGTTGGTGAAAGGCGCGACCGGTCGATCGGAAGATACCTTCATTCAGAATGCGGCGAGGCATCGACTCAGGGGATGGATAGAGATTGAGCAGTTGGAGAAATTCTGTCGAGCCGGGAGTGAATGCGACAACAGCTATGCCGGCCAAGTGAGTCCTGGCGTAGAGCCAGCGATGCTGTGCGATGATGGCGAGCGCGGCGGTGCGCATGTAGCGAAGGCGTTGTGCAGGCGTCCAACTTCTCTGGTCAGGATGACAAGCGAGGTAACTTTGCTCGTCCGTGTATCCGAGATTTTCCTGCTCAACTGCCAGTGAAGTTTTCTGTAACTCTGCTGCTACTTCGGCTGATTGATAGAAGTAGAGATTTGTTTCAACGATGCTGGAGAAGCCGCCGTACCCGGCTTCCATCTGGTTGCGCACCTGCCATGCCGCGATCAGTGGGATGGTTGACGCGAGAAGCACGGCAGGGGCTTGCCAGCGAAGCTTTCTGTGCTTTCGACAGGCAACGACCAAGGCGATCGCCAAGGGAAGGACGAGATAGTAGCTCACAGGCCGAACATAGGTGGCCGCTGCCAGAGAGAGTCCGGCGACGCCCAGGGTAGTAAGCCGCGAAGTTGTGCGAAAAGTCAGCAGCCGTTCGATCACGAGGCCGATCAGCAG
>CAILBQ010000794.1 GCA_903832475.1 uncultured Acidobacteriota bacterium
CAGCCCCACTTCCTGGAGCACGCTGAGAGATCGCGAGATTGTCGGTTCGTCGATAAAGAAGTCAGCCGCGGCATCAACATTCATGGCAAGCACATCGGCAACACTCCTGTTCTTAAAGAGCACCTCCAGCGTCTTGTCGTTGAACCGAGCTCCATGACAAGTGGGACACGGGCTGTAGACACTGGGAAGAAACAACAGTTCGACGCAGACAAAGCCCTCGCCAGAGCAGGTCTCGCAACGGCCTTTGGCTACATTGAAAGAGAAGCGGCCGGCATCATATTTGCGGGAACGCGCGAGTTTTGTTGCGGCAAAGAGCCTACGCACGTGATCGAAGAGGCCCGTGTAGGTGGCCATGTTCGAGCGAGGAGTGCGCCCAATGGGTTTCTGATCGACCACCACAAGGCGCCGGATGTGTTGCAGGCCGTCTGTAATCCGTCCGGCAAGGGTGACAACAGGCCGGTCTTCAAGACCTTCGGCTTGGTCTTCTTCCATGACTACTTTCTGTCCGAGGCGTTCCGCGACCAACTCGACGAGTGCCTGGCTTATCAAGGTGGATTTGCCGGAGCCGGAGACGCCGGTGACCGCAGTCATCACGCCCAGCGGGATGTTTGCATCGAGACGATCTAGATTGTTGCGGGTTATGCCAGTCAGCTTCAACCAATTCATTGGCCGGCGTGTTGGCGTCCGCTGCGGGGGCTCCGATGCAAAAAGATGCCGACGTGTCTCCGACTCTTCCACCTTGCGCAAACCATCGGGCGGGCCGGAATAAAGAATGGAGCCACCCTTTTCTCCGGCGCCGGGGCCTACATCCACGATCCAGTCAGCACGGCGCATGACTTCGAGAGCATGCTCTACGACAAAGATGGAGTTGCCTGCGCTTTTCAGGCCATCTAGAGCGTTGAGCAACGCTTGGGTGTCAGCAGGATGAAGACCTGCGGACGGCTCATCCAATACGTAGATCACGCCGTAGAGGTTGGAATGTAACTGGGTGGCGAGGCGCAGTCGCTGCAGTTCGCCAGGCGAAAGCGTGGGTGTGCTGCGTTCCAGGGATAGATACCCGAGGCCCAAGTTCAGGAGCACATTAAGACGATTCACAATCTCCGTGGTGATTCGCCGGGTCACTTCCGCTTTTTCAGGATGTGCAGTATGGCCTCTGTTTGAATGACTGTTGACTGGGTCGAGAACGGCATGAAGACGCTTGAGTGGAAGCGATGAGATCTCGGCGATATCGTAACCGGCAAATCTAACGGTCAACGTCTCTGGCCGTAGACGCTTGCCATGACATGTGCCGCATTCTGTCGAGATCATAAACTGCGCTACACGCTTCTTCATCATGGCGCTGTGCGTGTTGGCGAAAGTTGAGAACACGTGGCGTCGGGCACTGGTGAACGTTCCCATATATCCGGGCTCGAGCTTCTGTTTGAGGGCCTTGCGCGTCTCTGCGGGAGTGAAACCTGGGTAGACAGGAACCTGAGGCTGCTCATCCGTGAAAAGTATCCAGTCTCGATCTTTCTTTGGAAGTTCACG
>CAILBQ010000795.1 GCA_903832475.1 uncultured Acidobacteriota bacterium
AGGGGAATGACAGAAAGAAATGCAAGAGCGAAGGCACAAGCAGATTCCCCTTAGGGGAATGACAGAAAGAAATGCAAAAGCCAAGACGAGGTGGCAAGACATTCTCAGATGTCTAAATCGTCTGCTGAATCAGATGCGGGAGCGGTGCCGCGGCGTTTCATTAAAAGAAATCCGCGGAGGAACGGCTCGAGGTAGCCGTCGAGCACCTTGTCCACATCGCCCACTTCGACCTTGGTGCGGTGGTCTTTGGCGATGCGGTAAGGCTGCAGGACGTAGGAGCGGATCTGCGAGCCGAAGTTGATTTCCAGCTTGGCGTCTTCGATGTCTTTGGTGATGGCGCGCTTCTTGGCCAGCTCGTATTCATAGAGGCGGGAACGAAGCATCTTCATGGCCTTGTCGCGATTTTTGATCTGCGAACGCTCGTTCTGGCAGGTGACCACGATGCCGGTGGGTAGATGGGTCATGCGCACGGCGGAATCGGTGGTGTTTACGTGCTGGCCGCCCTTGCCGCCGGAGCGGTAGGTGTCGATGCGGAGATCGCCGTCGCGGATGATGACCTCGATGGTGTCGTCGATCTCCGGCGACACATACACGCTGGCGAAGGAGGTGTGGCGGCGCTTGGCGGAGTCGAAGGGAGAGATGCGGACGAGGCGGTGCACGCCGGATTCGCCGGCAAGGAGGCCGAAGGCGTATTCGCCGGAGACGGTGAAGGTGGCGGACTTGATGCCGGCTTCGTCGCCGTCCTGGAGGTCGTTCATTTCGACCTTGTAGCCGCCCTGCTCGGCCCAGCGCAGGTACATGCGCATGAGCATTTCTGCCCAGTCCTGGCTTTCGGTGCCGCCGGCGCCGGGATGGACCGTGACAATGGCGTTGAGGGGGTCGGTTTCGCCGGAGAGCATGGTCTTGGCTTCGAGGGCTTCGCAGAACTCGCGCAGGGACTGCATGGCTAGCTCGAGGTCGGGGAGGACTTCTTCGGCGCCTTCCTTGGCGAGTTCGAAGTAGGCTTCAATGTCGCCGAGGCGGGAAACGAGAGCGTCATCGTCGGCAATGAGCTGCTCGAGGCGCTTGCGGTCGCGCATGAGCGGCTGCGAGACCGCGGGGTTGGACCACAGCGCAGGATCTTCCAGTTTTTTGCCGATGGCTTCTAGTTCACGGTGCAGGCGGGCAGGGTCAAAGATACTCCCGCAGGTCGCGGACGGTATCGCGAAGGGGAGCGAATGCAAATTCCAGATCGTTCAATGACGACATATCGCTTCAGACCTGACTTGAGGAAATTTTCCGTTCAGGCTGCCGGCCGGATGGCTCTTCCCGCTTACAAACGGCTTAGGAGAACGCGCCCCGAAATCGCCAGCAAACCCACGCTCAGTATGGCACAAATCACCCCCAGCCAGTCTCCGTGACGGGTGTAGAAGGTGAGTTCATTCCCGTAGCCGAACTCCGCCGCCAGGACGCCCACCTGGTGCCGGGGAATGCTTTGCCGGACCGTGCCGTAGGGGTCGATCGCCGCGGTGACGCCGCTGTTGGTGTCGCGCAGAATCCAGCGGCGGTTTTCGATGGCCCGCATGCGCGCCATGTTCAGGTGCTGCCAGGGAGCGCTGGTGTCGCCGTACCAGCCGTCGTCCGAGATGTTGACCAGCACTTCGGCGCCCATCTGAACGAATTGGCGAACCTCGTCGCCGAAGACTGACTCGTAGCAGATGAAGATTCCGTAGCGGTGCGTATTGCCGTCGGCGCTGGTGATGCGAAAGGTCTTGCGCTCGGTTCCCCGTCCTAGATCGGCTAGCTGCTGGGTCAGCTGGTGGGCAAAAAACAAGAGGCGCCGCGCCGGCACATACTCGCCAAACGGCACCAAGTGAATCTTGTCGTAGCGGCCCACTTCGTGTCCATCGAGCGCAAACACCGAGCCGGAGTTGTAGATCGAGTCCTGCTGCGTTGCCGGATCGGTGTCCATGCCGATGTTGCCGACGATGATGGGCTCAACATCTGCCTTGGCAATTGCGGCGATGCCTGCCTGAAACTTCGGGTCGGGTCCGCGAAACGGCGCCGGCGACTCCGGCCAGACCAGCAGCGCCGGTTTTGCCGCGTTCGGGTCGCACTCCGGGCTGACCATCATGGCGCGCGTTTGCGGCATCCCGTTCAGGAAACTCTTGCAGGTATCCACGCCAAGTTTCTGAAACTGGGCCATCTGCCGGTCCCATTCCGAGCTTACCCAGACGTCGTCGTTGACGACATCGAGATTGGGCTGCATCAGCATGGCTGTCGCCGTCGGGGCGATCGGCGTCTGACCTCCCCGTAGAAAAGTCAGGAATAGGACAAGAAACACCGTGAATAGCCAGCCTGCAAATCCAAAGGACTTGCGCCGGGACATGCCCGCGGTGATCCAGGCGTTCATCGATGCGATCAGAAAGCTTACGCCCATCACGCCGGTCCAAGGCGCCAGTCTCATCAGCCAGCCATTGTCGATCTGCGAATAGCCGAGTTCATCCCAGGGAAACGAAGGGACGCGTGCAATCGCGAACTCCATCCCTACCCAGAGGAACGGGATCGCCACGAACCCTACCCACTCCAGCCGCCGGCCGGCCGTCGCCTCGCGCACCACCGTCAAGGCCAGCGCCAGCACTCCAAACCAAATGCCGAGGAACAAGCTGAACAGCACCAGCGACAGGGCCGCCATCGCCACATTCATCCCGCCATACAGGTGCATGGTGTCGTACACCCAGTAGCAGTTGATCCCAAACCAGCTCGCCCCGCACAGCCAGCCGGCCAGAAACGACCAACCCAGCCGCCAGCGCAGAGCGCGCGCCGCCTCCCACTCGTGGAGGCGAAACAGCCCTAAAAGCAACGGCACAAGCGCGACCCAGGCGAAGACCGCTCTCCACGCAGGCAGCGGTCCGGCGATCGGAAATGGCAAATCCAGCAAGATCGCCGTCGCCACCCCTGCCCCCAGCAACCTCCATGGAATCCCGCGCATGCGCCTGAGTCTAGCAGAGGCTAATCGGGGCTTCATCCCGCGCATGCGAGAAGTGCCGTAACGTGGCATTCTCATGCCGACAGGGATACAATTTCGAAATGGCCCTCGGTTTAGCTGCTATGCACGTCCTGGAAGTGATGTTTTTCGTCGGCATGGCCGGCTCCGCCATCGTGGTGGTCATCAGTTTTGTCGAGGACATCCAGGAGCTGTTTGGAGAGGACTAAGCCGCCCCGGAACCTTCCTGGAACAAAGCCGCAGATGTGTTCCATCCCCCGACATCCTCGCCGCCTCTTCCACAACTTTTGATTGACTGCCTGCGGGCGTAGCACTAGACTCACCGCTGGGCGTGTGCTTTTCCACCCTCGATTTTTACAATCAGGAAACTCGCCTGGAAAGTCGGAAGCAAGGCCCTCGACGGCCCTATCGTATCCATGGGAACAGTTAAAACTACACACGCTCCAATCTCTGATCGCGTACGTCTGGTTGTGGCGTCCTCGGTCATGCTCACCTTCATCTCCTTCTGGCGAGCAGCCTCCATTGTTCTCTGTGATCTCGGTTCTTCGGCCTTCTATGCCGGAGGCATCGCCGAACAGGCGGTCGGCAAAGCCGCCCCCTGGTTCATCCTCGGCGTCATGCTTTTCTCCTTTGCCGTCCGCGCCGTCTACGTCGAATCCTGCTCCATGTTCACCCGCGGCGGCGTTTACCGCGTCGTGAAAGAGGCGCTCGGCGGCACCTTCGCCAAGCTCAGCGTCTCGGCGTTGATGTTTGACTACATTCTTACCGGCCCGATCTCCGGTGTGTCCGCCGGCCAGTACATTACCGGCCTGATGAACGAGCTGCTCACCGTCAGCGCCTCGCATGGCTGGCTTCCGCTCATTCTGACCGACGGCCACAATCATGCCCTTTTCCAGTTCCCCATGAATGAAACCTCGGCTGTCTTTGCCGCCGCGGTCACCATTTATTACTGGTGGGAGAACATCAAAGGCATCGAAGAATCCAGCGATAAAGCCCTGCGCGTCATGCAGATCACCACCGTCATGGTGGTCATTCTGCTCGCCTGGGGAGTCTTCTCCGTGTTCGTCAAGGGCTCTCATCTGCCTCCGCCGCCCACGCCGGCCAACATGCACTTCAGCGACGACGCGCTGGGCTTCCTGAAGGGCACCAAATATGTCCCGCTGCTTGGCCTGTTCGGCATCCTGATGGCCTTCGGCCACTCCGTCCTGGCCATGTCCGGGGAAGAATCCCTGGCCCAGGTCAATCGCGAGATCGAGCACCCCAAGCTCAAAAACCTCAAGCGCGCAGCCATCGTCATTGCCATCTACAGCTTCGTGTTTACCGGCGGCGCTACCCTGCTGGCTTCCATGCTCATTCCGGAATACGAGCGGACTCACATCTATCAGGACAACCTGATCGCCGGCCTGGCGATGTTCATGGTCGGCCCTGACGTCCTCAAGATCGGTTTCCGCATCTTCGTGGTGATCGTCGGCTTCCTCATCCTTTCCGGCGCCATCAACACCTCCATGATCGGCTCGACCGGCGTGCTGATGCGCGTCGCCGAAGACGGCGTTCTCACTGACTGGTTCCGCAAGCCGCACAGGCGATTCGGCACCAGCTCGCGCATTGTCAATCTCGTGTTTGGCATGCAGATGTTCACCATCATCGTCACCCGCGGCAACGTCATCATGCTCGGCGAGGCGTATGCCTTTGGTGTCATCTGGTCGTTCACGTTCAATTCGCTGGCCATGCTCGTCCTGCGATGGAAATACCACGGCGAGCGCGGCTGGAAAGTCCCGCCAAACATCCGTATCGGCAAAACCGAGATCCCGGTCGGCCTGGCCTCGGTGTTTCTCGTCCTGCTCACCACCGCCATCGTGAACCTGTTCACGAAGTCGGTGGCCACGGTGAGTGGCGTTATCTTCGCTGGCGCATTCTTCATCATCTTCTCCATTTCTGAACACCGAAACAAAAAGCAGCATGCGCTGACTGCCCGGCAGATGAAGGAGCACTTCCAGCTCGATCACCAGGATGTGGTCAACCGCGAAACCGTCGCCGTCCGCCCCGGCGCCCTCATGGTAACCATGCGCGACGCCGCGAACCCCTTCGCCCTCAAGTGGGCGCTGTCCCGCACCAGCACCGACGAGCAGGATGTGGTCGTGCTCACCGTGCGCATGATGGGCGCCGGAGGTCCAGAGTATCTCGGACCCGAAGACCAGATCTTCTCCGAACACGAACAGATGGTGTTCACCAAGGCCATCTCTGTCGCGGAAAGTTTTGGCAAGAAAATCTCTCTGCTGGTTGTCCCGGCGGGCGATATCTTCGCGGCGCTGGTGCAGACCGCTAACTCGCTTGAAGTCGATTCCGTGGTTTCCGGGCTGTCTACCAAGATGAGCGGAGAAGATCAGGCCTTTTACATCGGACAAGCATGGGAAGCGCTCCCCGAACCAAAGCGGCAGATGAATTTCTATGTCATCGCACCGAATGGCGAATCGAAGGTCTACTATCTCGGACCGCACGCCCCATCCCTGCGCCCCGACGACGTCCAGTTAGTGCATCGCCTATGGCTCAACCTTCGCCGCGATCCTTCCGTGCAGGACCTTCACCACAGCGACATCATCACCTACGCCCTGACTCGCCTCGCCAGTCAGTATGCGCGCGAAAAGCAGGAAATCATTAAAGAGCTGCGCGGTTATCAATCCTCAGACAAGCCAGCCGCTCTCAAGCTCAACGGTACTGAACCGGCAACACTGCCCGCCCCCCACGGTCCTCTTTCGGGTTCGAAGTCACGTAATTCCGACCTCGCCGGCAAATAACACTGCCGGAGAATCGATCTGCTGCTGGTAATCCTGGAACCCCCTTGCAGGGTTACCGTCGATGCTCGGAAGACCGCTTTAGCATTGGAATAATCCAGTATCCGATAGCTTTCCAGCTTGTTCCTCCCATAGAGTTTGAAACGTTCCGGCGGCGCTCCAATCGGCGTGATCCTGAAGTCACCATCAGGGAAAACGCGGGTGTAACTCTTTGTGCATGGAAGTGAAAAAGTCTGCATATTTGGGTTTACAAACCATGGCAATGTTTCATACAAAGTAAATACGCCTCTATTCTGCAATTGACTTGCGCACCAGGGTAGACCGGTGACATCAGGAGGAAGAATGCAACTTTCTAAAATTTTGGCCGAGATTGATCTAGAGATTTCTCGACTGGAACAAGCTCGGACTTTACTTGCCGGGGAAACTAGCCCGGCAACCAAGAAAACTCGCAAGACCAAGTCCCCCTCGGTTGGTACCGACAGTTCGGTCAAGCGCAAAAAGAAACGAAACCTCTCCCCCGAAGGTAGAAAGAGAATCGCCGAAGCGGTCCGCCGTCGCTGGGAGTTACAAAAGAAGAACGCGGCCAAGTAGACCTTTACAACAACACAGAAAAAAGATGGCCCCAGAAAAACGGGCTCTCTTTTTTGCTGCATTGCTTGTTCGGGTTCTGCAAAAACTACTCCGTGAGCGGC
>CAILBQ010000796.1 GCA_903832475.1 uncultured Acidobacteriota bacterium
GCCCAGACCGAGATAAGGTCGGCGCTGCCAGTAGCGAAGGTTATGCCGCGACTCCATCCCCGGGCGCGCAAAATTCGAGATCTCGTATTGCTCCAGCCCGGCCTTGGCATAGGCTAAGACTGCTTCCTCATACATCCTGGCAATCGTGTCGTCGGAGGGAATCAACCCGGCGCTGTAGCGTGCGCCGCCCGCCAGCAGTTCGCGGCCTAACCGCGAGTCTTCGTCGATTTCGAGCATGTAGACGGATGCGTGCGGCACGCCTGTTTCAAGCAAAACAGACAAGGATTCTCGCCAGGAATCGAGCGTCTGGTCAGCCAGACCAGCAAGCAGGTCCAGGTTGAGGTTGGAGATGCCGGCCGCGCGCAGCCGGCGCAGATCCTCAAGGACCGCGGCGCGCGTATGCAGGCGTCCGCTCAGCGCGGCTTCCCGATCGATGAACGACTGCACGCCCAGTGAGACGCGATTGACGCCAGCTTCGACCATCGCAGCCAACGTCGCGTCCGGGAGTTGCGCCGGCGCGCATTCGATCGTGATTTCGGCGTCTACTGTGATCGAGAAACGATCGCGTATTGCCGCAAAGATGCTCGTGACAAGCTCCGGCGCCAGCAGCACCGGCGTGCCGCCGCCAAAGTAGATGGTGTCGACTTGCCGAGGCAGTTCGACCTGCATCGATTGGGCCCAATCGGCTGACCGGGCCAGGTCTTCGACAAGGCGGTCAACATACCGTTCGTGCGCGCTGGCCGGGTATACCCCCGACGCGAAATTGCAGTAGGTGCATTTAGACCGGCAGAAGGGAATGCTGACGTACAGGCCCAGCGCATCGTGATTCGCGGAAGGGCGTGGGCTTGGTTTGATTGCCTGCATCCTCTCTATTTTCTCACTCATGGGCGGACGGGTGGCATACTGGGCTGTCCCCCGAAGTTGACAGTGACGATGAGCGAACAGGAGATGATCGACCGATGAACTTTACCGCGGCGCAATGGAATGCGTATCTGGGAATTCTCTGTTCGCTGGTGATTCTGCCCACGGTGGGCGCGACCTATTACCAGGCGTGGAAGGCGCGCCGCGAGGCGAAGGAAGCGCGCGAAGGGTTGCTGCACAGCAGGAATTGCCTGGAGTTTGTGACCCGGGATGGCAGCTGCATCAACCTGGTTCCGCTGGAAACGCTGCATTCGCTGCCCAAGCCGGGCGACATTTTGCTGCTGCCGGGCGACGGGGTGGGAGACGACGCGCGTTACACGCCGGGAGCCTACCAGGTGGTAAGGATCGAGCATATCTACACGCCGGCAGATATCAAGAAGCCCCAGCCTCGGGAGGCGCGGTTGACCAAGGCGGTGGCCACGGTGATTTCCCTGCACTGATGGCAAATTGTTCCACGTGGAACAATTTGGCGCGGGGAGAATTGCTGTTCCGGGCGAGACATGCTGAGTGTTCCACAGATTGTTCCACGTGGAACAATCTTGATCGTTTCCGCCAGAAGCAAAAAGCGGCTTGTCAAGAGTGATTTCGTATAAGTGGCAGGGTGAGTGGGAATTCCATTTGCGCAAAATTTGGGGGTTTTATGCGTAGGGAAACTGAGGCGAAGTTTTGTGAAGAAAGCGATCATTTCTATTGCACATGACGGTGGGGCGGATTCGTGGTTGATTGAGGGCGACGAAGATCCCACATCTGGCCAAATGCGGCCAGATATGGGGCACCCAGTTGAGATGTTGGTTATCACACCCTTGACGAGAGACCGTCAGGGATGGGGCACCCCCAGTTTCGTGGGATGTGAACAGAACAACCCCGATTGGTTTGGTGGTGGCGGTGGTATGGTTTTGGGATGAATTCTGCGCGGCTTGTGATTTGCGGTTGTGTTTTCGGGTTGGTGCTGCCGGGTGCGGCTTTTGCGGCGACTTCCTCCTTTTCGTGTGCGCTGTCTGCCAAGGAACCGGTAGGTGAGAGAGCGAATCGGTTTTTGCTGGAGACGCTGAAGTTTTCGCCGGTGGAAGCGACGCAGGCGGGGTATCACGGGGATGCCAAGTCGCCGCTCGATGCGCAACTGGATCATTCGGACGCGCAAACCCTTGCGGCGGAGCGGGCGCTGCTGATGAAGGGCAAGGAGTGCTTTGCCGCGGTGAAGTCAGGTTCGCAGGAAGATGCGGCAGATATGGCACTCTTGCGAGATTCGATTGACTCGAGCCTTTTCCAACTGGACGTGCTGCAGAGCTACAAGTACCGGCCGCAGGATGTGGTGGAAATGATCGGGTCGGGGCTGTTCTTTCCGCTGACGGATACGAAGGGCAATGAGGCGGATCGGCTAACGGCGGTGGTGGCGCGAATGGAGGAGATTCCCAAGGTGCTCGACGAGTCGCGAAGCAATGTTCGCGACTCGGACCCGGTATGGATCGACACGGCGATTGAAGAGAACGATGGCAACGTGGACGTGATCAAGATGGTGGGCGAGCGGATTGCGGCTGGGTCGCAGCTGCGGGCTCGCTACGATGCTGCGGCGAAAGCAGCGACGGCGGCGGTGCAAGGTTATGGCGCATGGCTGAAGGATGACCTGGGCAAGAAGCCGCACAAGGTGACGTGGCGGACAGGCGCGAAGGACTACGAGCGGATTTTCCAATTCGCTCTGGGGCCAGGGACGCATGAGACGCCGGATTCGGTGCTGGCGGCGGCAGAGAAAGACCTGGGCAAGGTGCGGAGCGAGATGTATGCGGTGGCGGGGCCACTGCACAAGGAGTGGTTCCCGGATCATGGGCATACGGATTTGAGCGGCGATGCGCTGGAGAATGCGGTCATCGCCGAGGTGATCGGCCGGATCAACCAGGATCATGTCGAACCGGGACAGTTGCTGGACAAGGTGAAGGAGCAGGCCAAGGTGATTCGCGAATTCCTCGTGAAGAAGAACCTGGTGACGCTGAGCGAGCGGGGCAACATGCGCGTCGTGCCGACGCCGGTGTTTCTGCGCGGGGTGTTTTCGGTGGCGGGATTTCATTCCGCTCCGGCGCTGGATCCGACGGGCGAGGCGGAGTACTGGGTAACGCCGATCGAAGTGGGGCCGAACTTTTCGAAGGAGCGAGCGGAGTCGAAGCTGCGCGAGTACAACAACTGGATGCTGCAATACCTGACCATGCATGAGGCGCTGCCGGGGCATTACACGCAATTTGAGCATGCCAATAACCTGCAGCCGGAGTCGCGGCGGGTGCTGCGGGCGCTGCTGAGCAATGGTCCGTATGTGGAGGGTTGGGGCGAGTATGGCGTGAAGGAGATGGAGGAAGCCGGGTATGCGGACCGTGATCCGCGGTTTGTGCTGATGGTGGAGAAGATCCGGCTGCGGGTGATTGCCAACGCGATTCTCGACATTCGCCTGCAGAGCCGGGGAATGACGGATGACGAGGCGTTTGACTTGATGGAGAAGAAGGCGTTTCAGACGCATGCCGAGGCGCAAGGCAAGCTGAAGCGCGCGAAGCTGACAGCGGGGCAGTTGATCATGTACTACGTGGGGTTCCACCAGTGGATCGGGCTGCGGGAGCGACTGGAGAGGCAGGAGGGGGCGGGATTCAGTCTGAAGAAGTTCAACGATGCGGCGCTTGATGAAGGGCCGCTGCCGATTCCGCTGCTGGAGCCGCTGCTTGAGGCGAAATTCCGGGTGCAGTGAAGGGGATGACGGGCATCTGCTTGAGAGGTTGTCATCCCATCCATGACGGTGAAACTGTCATGGATGGGGAACCTCGGCTTTGAGAGAAGGCGGAGAAGAGCGAGATGGAAGGGCATGCGCTACGGAGGTTATTCATCCCACCCATGACGATGAAACTGTCATGGATGGGGCACCCCTGGTTCTGGGGCGAGGCAGAAGTGAAGCAGATTGAGGGGCATCCGCAATGGCTCTGTTCATCCCACCCATGAGGATCAAGCAGTCATGGATTCAAACCTGGTGTTGTAGATAGGCGTGACGGGGGGAAGCTACGGTTGTCTGGGTGGGGGATACGAGTTGTCCACGTCGGCGCGGAGCTGGCGGAGGAGTTGGAGGGTGGGGGGATGGAGTCCGTTGTCGAGTTCGGCATGCCAGAGGAGCTGGCCGAATTTGCCGTCGGGTTTGAGGGTGTAGGCGCGGAGTTCGTCTTTCTGTTGCGGGAACGGGTTGCTGGGGTCGGAGGCGCTGGAGTTGTCGGCCTGGCTGGGGTCTTGTATGGGGGTGTGGCCGGGCTGGGTGTTGCGTGTGCCGGGAAGTGTGGCGGTGGCGGTTCCATTGGGGCTCGCTCCGTTGAGCGGCCGGGGATCGAGGCGTCCTCTAAAGACGACCAGGATCAGGTCGGCGTCGTGGCGAGAGCGAGAGAGCGAGTAGCGGCCCCAGTCTTTGAGGGCGTCCTGGGTGTCGAGGATGGCGTCGCGCTGGTCGCGGCTCAGGTTGAGGTTGGTGATGTCGCCGTCTTTGGATTCAACGAAGACGGTCTGGGCGGTGGCGAAGATTTCGGGGAGAAATGGTTTCTTTTTGGCGGAGGCGAGGGGCGCAAGGCAAAGGAGAAGCACGGGCATCAAGACGCGGGGCAGCGAGCGGTTTGGGACGAGCAACATGATTGGGGAATGGTACACCGGGGCGGCTGCCGTGCGGGCGGATGCGGCTTGGCCGCGGATGCTCCCGTTGGTCGCACGGGATGGCGGTGGGAAAGTGACGTGTATCCCGCTCGGGACGGTTGAACTGTCATGGATGGGGCACCCC